>NZ_JATABI010000031.1:0-49539 GCF_036533795.1 Vibrio sp. M250220
GACTTCTAGGTCAAAAGCTGTGTTCATATCCATTGCCACAACTTCGATATTTTGAGCGTATTCTCCAAGAGTTTCAAAGAAGGGACGTATGTCCTTGCGTGCTCTACCTAGACCAATCCAGAGCACTTGGTGCGTTTGTGCATCTGCGACAACCGTGGCATAACGATGCCCCTTGAATATGGCAAATTCGTCCATGACGATTTGACGCAACTGAGTCAGGAATTAGGGTGATAGATATTAATGAGTCAGTTTTATGAGACTTTACGATCTGAAAGCCTTCCCAGAATGACGATAGGAAAGTATTATTCGGCATGAAAACGGTAGTTTGTGTAGGTTTTGTTTGGCGATAAAACTCTATCACTTTCTACCGTTTTTGTTTTGAGTTCCCGCTTATCCGCGATGAACCAAAAAAAAGCCACCTGATTAGGTGGCTTTCTAAAGTACTTGCTAGTGTTAAGCAGCAGGGCCGCTGACCAGAGTCAGTGCTTTTTTTGAGACTTCATGTGCGGCTTTAGTTAGGTTTTGTTTCTCTAGGGCATCCGCCAGTAGACCGTAATCTGAGACGTTTGAACGTATAGAGAGCGCTTTCTCTAAGTGCTGTTGAGCGCCACTCCAGTTTTCATTACGTAGGTGGAACTGCGCTAAAGCACTATTTGCTTGTGCGTTATTGGTATCTTTTCTTAGAACTTCTTCTAAGAAGGTGATAACTGGATGGCTGTCTGAGAGTTTAAGCTCAGGAAGTAAGCGATATAATTCAGAATTCGGATGCTTCTTAAGTGTTTCTTTAATTAAAGTAAACGCTTCGTTATCTGCCTGACGGTTGATGAGTTGTTTCGCAAAGCACTCCACTAGGTGAGCGTCTGATTTCACCTTGCGTGGTAGTGCATTCCAGTGAGCGATCAGTCCTTCACTCCCTTTTTGCTCTGCAACTTCAGTAAGCAGGCCGCATTGTGCTCGTTGTGCTAATGGCTCTTGTTCCTCTTCGGTCACGATCTTATTCTTCACGAGTTTTGGCAGTAAGTCCAAAAGCGGCTGCCAAAGCTTCAGTTCAATGTAAACCTGTTTGAGTAAGTTCAGCACTATTAGGTTGTTGGCATAGTTATGTTTCAAGCCTGACAGCGTTTCAAGAGCTTGGTTGTACTTAGCATCGCGAATTTGTTGTTTGGCTCTAGTGAGCTCAACCGCTAGCTCAGCGTTTTCTTGCTGTGCTGCCAGTTCTAAGTAACGATCACGCTGTGCTTCATTACCCATGCCTTGTGCTGCTTCTGATGCAACTAAGTAACAGAGTAGTGGCATATCATGATGATTGGCCCAACGAGTCACTTTTTTCTCTGCGAGCTTGAAATCACCTTCGAGCAACTTGATGATTCCTTCATTTGTGTAGCGGCGTGAGCGTCTCATTTTACGTACGCTGAAGTAATTCCATGTCGCTGAACTCGCATAGAATACTTTCTTAATCAGATACTCTAAACCGAACAGTGCTGCTAGCGCGCCAATAACGAAGATGACTAAAGTCGTGACACTCATCTCGATGGTTTTGTTGGCAATTGAGATCAGCACATAGCCTTGTTGACCTGCATACTGAGTACCAACAAACAGTCCTAATCCGAGTACGACAAAGAGAAAAATAAGGCGAAACATTACTTATCCTCCGATACTAGAGTCGTTACTTCACGACGAAGGCGTTCACGAATGACATCAGATAGGTTCTGTTGGGTTTCAAGCTTAACCGGATACTCAACTTGAACCTTTTGTGAGCTCAATAGCTCTAGAGCTTTATTAAACTCTTTCACTTCATTTGAGTCTTGGTTAAAGAAGGTTGATGACCATTTGTCTGCGGTTGTTAACGCAGTCGAGTAGATTTCTTGCTGTTCTACGTAGACGGCCTTAATCGCTGTTTCTAACTTCGCCTTAATGTTTTCTTTTAAGTAGAAGTGCTGCTGAGGTGATAGGAGTGGAATAACGTTGCCATCACGAGTTCTGAAAGTGATGAAGTTGTCAGAGAAATCTTTTAGTGAAGTAATTAGGTTATCTTGCCAGTCGTAGATGTCTTCTGAAACTACAGGTTTTTGCTGCTTATCTGCTTCAGGAAGTAGGGCATTGGCAAGTGGGAGTTTATCTACCTGTTGCTGTAGTGCTGTAATGCGTAGCACTAAACCTTCACGATCAACTAATGGAATGGTCTTTAGCTTAGTAATGTCGTTGGCCATCGCTTTTCGCAGTGGAACTAAACTTGGGTCGTTCAGTGCAGCGATGCGCTGGTCCGCACTTTCCATCAGTTTGGTTGCGCTTACCGCGTCATGCTCAAGAAAGAGTTTACGTCCTGCCAGTTTTACCAAGTAATCTGCTTCCGCGAGAAGCCAGTCATTTGGCCGACGCCCTTTCACATCAGCAACGGCTAACTGAAGGCTTTCAATGCTTTTTTGTTGCTGAGCTAATACGGTTTCTGCACGGTGAGTGATTTCTGTCGCTTTGGCGATGGCTTGCTGCTGGGTCGCTTCAAGTTCAGATTGAACCGAGTTTTGAGTTTGCTGCAACTGAGTCTGTAATGCGCTAATTTGCGCTTGGTATTCAGCGTTCTTTTGTTGCATTTGGAAGGTAAGACCGCCACCGAAAAGGACCGAAATAACGATGGCAACAGTCGCGAGCTTAACGCCACGTTTGGCTTGTTTATCTTCAGCTTGAGTTTTCGCGGCTTCGCTAGGTTTTGGTTCCTTGGCTGGTGAGACTTGCTCTGCTGTCTCTACCGCTGTTTCTGCAGACGCTGTTGTTTCCGATTTGTTTGCGTCCGCTGCCTTATCTTTTTCTTGGTCAGGGGCAATGTTTTCGTTTTTATTTTTGCTTGTCATGACTTATTGTCCTGTTTTGTCTGGCCGGAGAGCAGCCAATAACACTGGGTTCGAGGCACTGAAAGTATTGGTGACCACTTTAAAACCGACTTCTCGTGCTTGTTGCGCTATACGCTCGCTAGGTACGTAGAGGTGTAGCGTAAATAACCAGTCCCGTTGTTGTTGATTAAACTGCGAAATAAAGTAGTCGAGCTGACCTGAACTGGTGATGACTAATTGATTAATGTTTTTATCTTGCCAGAACGGTACGAGTAAATCTGAGCGGAAAGCTAGGTTTTCTCGTTTGTATACTTCTCTATATTCAACACACGCACCTCGTGCAGAGAGCGTATCGAAGATGAGTTCTCGCCCGCCATTTCCACGCAAGATGAGGATTGATTTGTTGGTGACGTTTTGCAGTACATCCAGATTAAGTAGATGTTCGCTGTCACTAATTTCTGGGTAGTGTACTTTTTGTTGACTCACTTTGCTCAAAACATGTGCAGTTTTTTGACCAACGGCAAGGTAGATCGGCTGTGAAGGCCAAGTTAGGCTCAATTGTGAGAGGAAACGATCGCTCGCTTCCACTGCGTGCTGGCTAACTGCGATGATGATGTCAACTTCAGCTATTCGATTCTCTAATCCGGCTAAGTGCTCACCGGGCTGGATATGTATAAGAGGGTGGTGAAGGTTGGAAACTCCAACCTTCGAAAGTTGCTCACATAGGGAAAGGCCTTGTTGTCCCGGCCTAGTGACCAGTACTGCCATAGTGATTTACTCGTGTTCTGCGTACAGTTTAGTCAGAATCTCTTTCGCGCCGTCTGCCAATAGTTGATTAGCAAGTTCGACACCTAGAGCTTCTGCGTCTGCACGAGCGCCACGGATCTCACCACGAACGATCTTAGAGCCGTCTGGTTCACCCACTAAAGCACGTAGCCAGATGTTGTCGCCATCAATGAGCGAGTAACTACCGATTGGCACCTGACATCCACCTTCTAGGGTTAGGTTCATTGCGCGTTCACAGCGAACACGGTCTGCGGTTTCTTTGTGGTTTAGTGGCTCTAGGAGTTCAATAAGGCGTTCATCGTCTAAGCGACATTCAATACCGACTGCCCCTTGTCCAACTGCTGGTAAGGACTGTTCTGGTTCAATAAAGCTCTTGATACGCTCTTCCAGTTCAAGGCGTTTTAGGCCAGCGGCAGCAAGAATGATGGCATCGTATTCGCCAGCATCCAGTTTGCTGAGACGAGTGCCAACATTGCCACGCAGTTCTTTAATGACTAAGTCTGGACGAGCCTCTTTAAGTTGACATTGACGACGCAGGCTACAAGTGCCCACAATTGCTCCTTGGGGGAGTTCATCAATACTGCTGTATGTGTTGGATACAAAAGCATCGCGTGGATCTTCACGCTCACAGATGGTGACTAGGCCTAGGCCTTCAGGGAAATCGACAGGAACGTCCTTCATCGAGTGGACGGCCAAATCTGCTCGACCTTCCAGCATGGCGACTTCAAGCTCTTTAACGAATAAACCTTTACCACCCACTTTTGCTAGCGGTGTATCTAAGATAATGTCGCCTTTGGTTACCATGGTCACTAGCTCAACTTCCAAACCTGGGTGAGCAGCTTGTAATGCGTCTTTAACATAGTGAGCCTGCCAAAGCGCAAGTGGACTTTTACGTGTAGCGATACGAATTGGAGTTGTTTGAGTCATAGTGTTCTGCTGATACCAAAATAATCGCTAATCCTACCACTGTCGGCTAAAAATGCATTACTGCATATTCATTCGGGTGAGGGATTGATGTTTGCTAGCACAAAATCATCGAAAGAGTGTGATAAATGTCTCGTTTGTAAAATAGGCTATTATTATTAAGAGCAGTTACGTACCACACTAAGAGCGGCAACTTCAGATGGACAAAATTGTGTAGATCAGATCGTACATTTCTTTACCAATCCAAATAAAAATGTTAGATTGATCACGTTTTGTTGGTGCTTTAGGACAGTTTTTAGTCAGGCACTATCTAGGATATGAACCAAGGAAGCTCCCTTGCAGGCTTACACCAAGACGTTAATAAAGAGACTTGATAACCTTAACCAGCAACGTATTGAACGTGCGCTGGCGCTTATGGATTTACCAAGTCAACGAGTCTTCCATCTGATCCCAACTCTACTCCATTTCAACCATCCTCTGTTTCCTGGTTACTTTGATGCCAACGTTCCTTTTGGTATTTGTGATTTTGAGCTTAACGACATTCAGCAGCAATTCGTTGAAGATAGCCAATTAACCATTGGACAGCCTCTACCTACCAGTGAAAATCCAGCGATTCTCGGTCTTTATACCATGGGAAGTACATCTTCTATTGGGCAAAGCACCTCCAGTGATCTGGATATTTGGGTATGTGTATCACCTGAGATGGAATGCGAGGAAAGAGAAAGCCTAACCAACAAATGTTTACTGATCACTGACTGGGCACAAACTCAGGGTGTTGAAGCGAATTTCTTCTTAATGGATGAGCAACGTTTCCGTTCAAATCATTCTGAAGAAATGACCGGTGACAACTGTGGTTCATCTCAGCATCTACTGTTACTTGATGAGTTTTATCGCAGTGCTGTCCGCCTCGCTGGCCAGCGCTTGCTGTGGCAGATTGTTCCAACTGAGATGGAAGAGTGCTACGACGAATATGTAAAAGACCTGTGCAGTAAAGGATATATCGATTGCTCTAAGTGGATTGACTTCGGCAAATTGAATCGAATTCCTGCAGAGGAGTATTTTGGCTCGAATCTATGGCAGCTTTACAAGAGTATTGACTCGCCATACAAGTCGGTTCTGAAAGCCATTTTATTAGAAGCCTATTCGTGGGAGTACCCAAATACCCAGCTGTTGAGCCTAGATACTAAGCGACGTTTCTTTGCGCATGAGCCGGATCTTTACGGGATGGATGCGTATTACCTAATGCTAGAAAAGGTGACTCGTTATCTTGAACGTATTGGAGATACCACGCGTTTAGATTTAGTGCGCCGCTGTTTTTATCTTAAAACGCACGAAAAGCTTTCTAGAGAACCAAGTGTGGGTTCGGTGGAATGGCGTCGTGAAGCGCTGAGTGAGCTAGTACAGCAGTGGAACTGGTCAGACTCTGTTATTGAAGAGCTTGATGACCGTCGTAACTGGAAAGTAGAGCAAGTCAAAGTTGTGCACCATGCGCTGCTGGACGCTTTGATGCAGAGCTACCGGAATCTTATTCAGTTTGCTCGTCGCAACGATATTACTTCTGCCATTAGCCCTCAGGATATTAGTATCTTGGCGCGTAAGCTGTATGCTGCGTTTGAAGTGTTACCAGGTAAAGTTACGCTGCTTAATCCTCAGATTTCTCCTGATTTGCATGAGCCTGACCTCACCTTTATTGAAGTTCGTCCAGGACGGACAAATAAAGCGGGTTGGTATCTGTATAAACAACCTTTGACTCCACACCGTATTATCGGTCAGGCGCCGTTAGAACATAACGAGTATTTGAGTAAGCTAGTCGCATGGTCATTCTTCAATGGTTTGATTACAGAATCGACTCGTTTGCATTCTGTGATTCGTGATGCTCACCTCGACATCGACAAGTTCTATCAGATGGTGAGTGACCTACGTAATACATTCTCACTGCGTAAACGCCGACCGACAATGCAAGCGTTAGCTAGCCCATGTGAAATTAGTCAACTGGCGATGTTTATCAACTTTGAAAACGATCCAACAGCAGACCTGAGTGGTAAGTCTTTGAAGCTTGATCCTAAAACCACAGATATTTTTAGCTTTGGTCCTGAGCAGAAATGCCTAGTCGGCAGTGTTGATTTGGTTTACCGCAATTCGTGGCATGAAGTGCGTACTTTGCATTTTAAAGGTGAAACGGCCATGCTGGACGGGTTGAAAACCGTGCTAGGGAAAATGCATCAGGATGCGATCCCGCCAGAGTCAGTTGATGTGTTCTGTTACAGCAAAAATCTACGTGGCGTCATGCGCAACAAGGTTTATCAGTTATTGGCAGAGTGTATTGATTTACGTCTCAAGCCAGTTGAACAAGAAAAACGTCGTCGATTTAAGGCTTTACGCATAGGTCAGCAAACTTACGGTCTTTTTTATGAACGTCGTGGTGTTTCGGTTCAAATGTTGGAAAACTCGGTAGATTTTTATCGCAGTATTTCGACCAACAAGTTGAAAGGTTCACCACTTCTGATGCTAGATAAGGAACAGGACTATCAGTTGCCTGAAGTGGTTGATGGTTTTGCTAGCGAAGGTTTGATTCAGTTCTTTTTTGAAGATACTGATAAAGGCTTCAATATCTACGTGTTGGACGAATCGAATCGAGTGGAAGTCTATCACCAGTTTAAAGGTGAGAAAGATGAGATGATTGCGAGCGTGAACAGTTTTTATACCTCGGTGAAAG
Organism: Vibrio sp. M250220; assembly: GCF_036533795.1. Classification (NCBI taxonomy): domain Bacteria; kingdom Pseudomonadati; phylum Pseudomonadota; class Gammaproteobacteria; order Vibrionales; family Vibrionaceae; genus Vibrio; species Vibrio sp. M250220. The sequence continues at coordinate 7,255 of NZ_JATABI010000031.1, forward strand.
ATGAAAATCCGCTCTCTTCGAAACTGATCAATTTCAATTTGCCTCAGTACTACCAGATTGTTCGTCCAGAAGATGACGAACCTTATATTGTTCCTTATCGAAATGATGGCGCCAGTTACACTAGGCCAAACAAGATAGTCAATGCATAAACGAATACAAAAAAGAGCATCTAAGGATGCTCTTTTTTTATGTTGGGCAGGGATGATGCCTTAGGCCCACTCGATCTCTTCGTCGCAGTGTTTTTCACACTCTTGCTTAACCATAGCAATAAGTTCTAGTCCAGTCTTTGAACACGTCCAATTACCATCAACTAGAGCAAAGTGAAACCCCCCAGATTTAGATGCTAGCCAGATCTCTTTCATTGGTTCCTGACGGTTGATAATGATTTGACTGCGGTCTTCAAACTCCAAAGTCATTACGTTGCCAGAGGTCTCGTAATCGATGTCCGCACCTGAATCATCAATCATTTCCTCGATGATTTGCATTTGAACATCTACTAACTGATGAAATTCCGTATCGTTCATCTAATCTATCCTATTGCTTTTCTTGAGTGTGGTGCGATTATAGGGGGCATTGATAGAATAATCACGATACAACCAATGAAAAAATCGATCTTAGCTCTTTTTATCTTTTCGGTGCTTGGCTTAGCTGGCTGTGGTCAAACTGGACCGCTTTACATGCCTGAAGATGCTCAGCAGAACGAGCAGTCTTCACAATAATTAGAAACAGAATATAAGGGAAAGTACTTTGGATTACTTCAACTATCAGGATGATGGCCAGCTATGGGCCGAAGATGTCGCACTAACAGAACTTGCACAACAGTACGGCACGCCACTTTATGTATACTCACGCGCAACATTTGAGCGTCACTGGCACGCGTTTGATAAATCGGTAGGTGAGCACCCACATTTGGTGTGCTATGCCGTCAAAGCAAACTCAAACCTTGGTGTATTGAATGTGTTAGCTCGCCTGGGTTCTGGTTTTGATATTGTGTCTGGTGGTGAACTGGAACGAGTCATTGCTGCCGGTGGTGAAGCAAGCAAAGTTGTATTCTCTGGCGTTGGTAAAACCGAAGCCGAGATGAAACGAGCGCTAGAGCTGGGGATCAAGTGTTTCAACGTAGAGTCTGAGCCAGAGCTTGAGCGCCTCAACAAGGTTGCTGGAGAGCTTGGTCTTAAAGCGCCGATCTCGCTGCGCATTAACCCAGATGTCGATGCAAATACTCACCCTTATATTTCAACTGGCCTACGTGATAACAAGTTTGGTATTGCGTTTGATCGTGCACCTGCGGTTTATAAATTTGCTCAAAGTCTAGAGAACTTAGAGATTCGCGGTATTGACTGCCATATTGGATCTCAGCTAACCGATATTGAACCGTTTATCGATGCAACCGATCGTTTGCTCGCACTTATTGATGATCTAAAAGCCCAAGGTATTAAGATCGATCATCTTGATGTTGGTGGTGGTTTAGGGGTGGTATACCGTGATGAGCTGCCACCAGAGCCTTCTGATTATGCGAAGGCACTGCTAGGTCGTCTTGAAAATCATCAAGACTTGGAGCTTATCTTTGAACCCGGCCGTGCGATTGCAGCTAACGCAGGTGTCTTACTGACTAAGGTTGAATTCCTTAAACATACCGAACACAAGAATTTCGCCATTATTGATGCCGCAATGAATGATCTAATGCGTCCAGCGCTTTATCAAGCATGGCAAGATATCGTGCCTGTTTGCCCTCGCAAAGGCGAACCAATGACTTACGACTTGGTGGGACCTATCTGCGAAACGGGTGATTTTCTCGGTAAAGACCGTTCGCTAGTGATTGAGGAAAATGATTTGCTAGCGGTACGTTCTGCTGGTGCTTATGGCTTTGTCATGTCGTCCAACTACAACACTCGTTCTCGTGCAGCAGAGATCATGGTTGATGGCGATCAAGCTTACTTAGTGCGCCAAAGAGAAGAACTATCCAGTTTGTGGGCACTTGAAAACGTACTTCCGGAGTAATTGAAGTCTTATGCATTTCCATTTTTCAAAAATGCACGGTTTGGGTAACGACTTCATGGTCGTTGATTGTATTACTCAAAATATTTTCTTTTCCCCTGATTTGATCCGTCGCATGGCGGATCGTCACACAGGCGTTGGTTTTGACCAACTGCTTGTCGTGGAAGCTCCATACGATCCTGAAACCGACTTCCACTACCGAATTTTTAACGCTGATGGTAGTGAAGTTGAACAGTGTGGTAATGGTGCTCGATGCTTTGCTCGCTTTGTCCGAATGAAAGGATTAACTAACAAGTACAGCATTAGTGTCAGTACTAAAAAGGGTAAAATGGTACTGAACATAGAGGAAGATGATCAGGTTACGGTGAACATGGGAGTGCCGGAATTTGAACCAAGTAAGATTCCTTTCAAAGCGAAGCAGACTGAAAAAACGTACATCATGCGTACAGGGGAAAAAACCTTATTCTGTGGTGCAGTCAGCATGGGTAACCCTCACGTGGTGACTGTGGTTGATGATGTCGCTACGGCTGATGTCGACACATTAGGACCTCTTCTAGAGTCCCATGAGCGATTCCCTGAGCGCGTTAATGCTGGATTCATGCAAGTATTGCGACGAGATGAAATCAACCTACGAGTCTATGAGCGAGGGGCTGGTGAGACTCAAGCGTGTGGCAGTGGTGCTTGTGGTGCGGTAGCTGTTGGTATCATCCAAGGGCTATTAGACGAAAGCGTTAAAGTGAACCTGCCTGGTGGTTCGCTGCACATTAGCTGGCAAGGACCTGGGAAACCGTTATACATGACAGGCCCTGCTACCCATGTGTTTGATGGTCAGCTAAGCTGCTAAGAATAAAATAATAACAAGGATTCAACGTGTCTCAAATTGAAGCGGATGCACTGACGGCTGAAGTGGTAGCCGAGTACCTAAGTGACAATCCAGACTTTTTTACTCATCGACGTGATTTAGTGGACCGACTGGCACTGCCAAGTCAGGAACAAGGTGCTGTTTCTCTGGTTCATGTGCAAATGAACCGGCAGCGTCAGCGAATCGAAGAGTTAGAAGAAGAGATCACCTCATTGATGTCTCTGGCTAAAAGTAATGACAGAACATTTCATGAGTTTATGGAGCTGCAAGAGCAGATCCTCAAATGTGACACTCTGTTTTCGGTAGTAAAAGCCATTGAAAATATGGCCAAATCACTAGGATTAGTGGCTTATGTGCGCTTACTTGATAGCGAATCGGGCTACTACTCATTGAATAAAGAAAACTATCAGCGTTTTGCGACCAATCATTTAAATGGTAAGAGTGCTTACTTGGGGCGTATGCGCAAAGTAGATCGCGAATTATTGCTAGGTGAAAACTCTCGAGCACCAGAAATGGGTTCGTATGTCGTGCTACCCTTGTATAAGAAAGCACTTCAAGGAGTACTGATGTTCTCAAGCGGTGATGGTGGTCATTTCCAGCCCCATATGGACACCTTATTCCTGCGTCACTTGGCGCTGGTGTTATCTCATTTGATTGAAAGCCTGCCTTGGCAATGTGAAGAGCATGAGCGAATCAGTAACTCCTCTTCCTAACGGACTAAGACAGCCTCTGGAACGCTTCTATGAATATTTAAGAAGCGAAAAGGGGCTGAGCTTGCATACCCAGCGCAATTACAAACAACAGCTTGAAACCATCGCAAGTCACCTTGTTCATCTTGGTCTGAAAAGTTGGCAACAAGTGGACGCTGGATGGGTGCGCCAAATTGCCAGCAAGGGAATGCGTGATGGGATGAAGGCCAGCAGTATTGCTACTCGTCTCTCTTCGTTACGTAGCTTTTTTGACTTTCTGATTTTGCGCGGCGAATTGACTGCAAATCCAGCCAAAGGGGTTTCTGCGCCACGTAAAAAACGTCCTTTGCCTAAAAATCTCGATGTTGATGAAGTAGGTCAATTGCTTGAGGTGAATGAAGATGATCCATTAGCGATTAGAGATCGCGCAATGATGGAGCTGATGTATGGTGCAGGGCTTCGTTTGGCTGAAATGGTCAATGTAAACCTTAAGGATGTGAGCCTTTCTTCCGGTGAACTGCGTGTTATCGGTAAAGGTGATAAAGAACGCAAAGTCCCTTTCTCTGGAATGGCGGCGGAATGGGTAACCAAATGGCTGAAAGTTCGCTCTAGCTTAGCGAAGAGTGATGAGCCAGCTTTGTTCGTCTCAAAGCTTGGCGTTAGGATATCGCACCGGAATGTTCAAAAACGTATGGCGGAGTGGGGCCATAAACAGTCTGTCGCGAGCCACATTAGCCCCCATAAGCTGCGACATTCATTTGCCACACATATGTTGGAGTCGAGTAATAATCTACGAGCGGTTCAGGAGCTGTTAGGGCATGAAAATATTTCAACCACTCAGATCTATACCCATTTAGATTTTCAACATTTGGCTGACGTTTACGATCAGGCACACCCAAGAGCGAAAAAGAAAGGGAGTTAATTGTGCAATTTTTCCGCCAATGGCAAGCAGTCAAAGCAATGACTTTCGACCTTGATGACACGCTTTATGATAATCGTCCAATCATTCGTCAGGTTGAACGCCAGGTGGTTGAATGGTTGCACCACCAACACCCTATCTCTACGACTCAGCCGCTAAGCTGGTGGTATGATTTAAAACGAACCTTGGCAAAACAAGATAGCTGGTTACCTAACGATGTGACGCTATGGCGTTATAAACAAATTGAGCAGGGACTGATTTTGCTTGGTTATCAGCCGCAGCAAGCACAGTCGGCGGCTGAAGAGGCGATTGCGCGTGTCTTAGAGCTTCGGAGCGATTTCACAGTACCGTTAGAATCTCACAAGGTATTGGCCGAGCTGGCTAATCAGATACCCTTGGTAGCGATCACTAATGGTAATGTTGATGTGGAAAAAATTGGTTTAGCTGACTACTTCTCTTTGGTGCTGAAAGCTGGCCCAGATGGTTATGCAAAACCCCATCGAGATCTCTTCGATAAGGCGCAACAATTTTTGGCGATACCCGCTGAGGATATTTTGCACGTTGGTGACCACTTGGTCTCAGATGTCCTTGGCGCCAAGCGCAGTGGAATGAAGGCTTGCTGGTTCAACGATCAAAATATCGATTTGTATCAACATGATAAGGTGAAAGTTATCCCGGATGTTGAAGTAAACCGATTGTCTGACTTATTGTTATTGATAGGGAAGTAACTAACAACTCTCGAAATCAACTCTTTTCATATGGATGCATATGCATTACGGTATAGCCACTAGTAAATAAATGAAACACGTCTTAGGCTATTTGAATGCGCACTTATTCCACGCTGGTGACTGATAATCAGCAATTAATGGCGTTTCTCCAGGATATTCCTGCTAGGAATTCTGCATCATGTCTTGTCCAGCTTTTTTCAACAGAGCCAGAAGATAGAGTATGTGCTTATGCTCGGCAGATTCATGAATTCCTTCCACATAGCCACATCATAGGGCATAGCACCCGCCATACGATTGTCGATGGGCAGATCACTCATCATGGAAGCTTAGTTGTTATCTCTTGCTTTGAGCATACTCGAATCACCTCTGCATGTGTTGAACTGACTGAGAATCCTATCCAAGAAGCACGCAATGTTTTTGGTGCTCTTGAACTGAATGAGCAGTCGAAACTCATCATCAGTTTTTCACAACACATCAAGAGTTTGGATTTTAACCTCTACCGAGCGCTAGGGGAGTTAACATCAGTGCCGATCAGTGGTGGTGTGGCCGCCAATGTTGATGTACGTGAAGAGTGGGTGTTGTATGGCACTCAAACTTATCAAAAGAGATCGGTATCGGTTGCTCTCCACAGTGATCGTTTGCGAGTATGGCGCAACGCATTTTCTGAATGGACGCCTGTTGGTGGTCCATTAAGAGTCACCGATGCGGAAGGCGCTAAGCTCAAATCTCTCGACTACCAGCCTGCTTATAGTTTATATCAAATGAGGCTCGCACAAGGGCGCTCGTTAGCTTTAGAGCAGATGTTAAGCTTCCCTTTAGAAAGCAGTTCTGGGCAAATCAGTTGTCCTAGAGCCCTTTACCCTGACGGTAGTATTGAACTTGATCAATCGATCTCGATTGGTGATGAAGTACGCATCTGCTACAACCATCCCTCTTTAACGCTTGAACAGGTTCGCCATGATGTCATTCAACTAGCAAAATATAACCCAGAGTCTGTGTTTATCTATAACTGTGAGTCTCGACTGGAGTTTGTGGAGGGTGTCAGTGAAATCAGGCTTTTCGATCAGTTCGAAATTTGTTGTGGTTCATACTGCTTAGGGGAATTTTATCGTAGCGAGCGTCAAGAGACGCTGCATCACAGCATGACTTATGTTGCGATGAGTGAAGATGACTCGCGTCCGGCTCTGACCGTTGCTGATAACGACGAATTTCCGGTCTCACCACTTTTTCACCTCATTCGTCATTCAATTGATGAGCTCAACCAGATCCGTCAAGGTGTTGAACAAAAACTGGCAAAACAGACCGAGAGGTTGATTGAGAGTTACCGCCTCGATAAACATACTGGATTGCAGAATCGAGTAGCCTTACAGGAAAGGTTAACTCGCGTGAAAAGCAATGAGCATATTATCACTTTTAAATTGTCGAACTTTCATCAGGTTAATGAAAAGTACGGTTATCAAGTCGCTGATGAGCTAATCCGAGATCTGACGGAGCACATAACCTCAAGCATTGCTCATCGCCATGGTAGTGATTTTGTTAAACACCTCTACTATATCGGACCTGCTGAGTGGGCGATTGTTTTTATGTCCAATCGCACGAGTGAACAAATTCGGGTTGAATTCTCCTCTTTCGCTGAAGAGTTAGAACACATTAATTTTGACCCATTTGAGTTGCCAGAACTCGACTACTTGTCAGTATCGATTACCGCAGGCATCGCGAGTCGATTTGATTTCCCTGAAGTTGAGGGAGAAGAGCTACTGCTAAAATCGATCGATGCTAGACGAATGGGAAAAGCACGTAACACCCATATGTGTAATGCGAAAGATTGCGCGGTTTCTGTTGCTGAACATCAAGATAGGCTTGAGTTGATGGGAGTCGTTAGCCGAGCCATTCTTAATAAACGCATCATTACCTACAGTCAGCCCATATTTGCCGCTCATACAAGAGAACAAGTGTCACAAGAGTGTCTGGTTCGAATCGAAGATGAGGGCAGCATCATCTCTCCAGGGCGTTTTTTACCTATTATCGAAGGAACTCATTTATATACGCGTTTGAGTCGCCACATGCTGACCTCTACGGTGGCATATATGGCCAACAGACAAGAGTCTTTCTCCATAAACTTATCACCACAGGATATGCTGAGTGATAAAACGTTGTACCTACTTGAGCAGTCGGTCACTGAGATGAATGAGCCTTATCGGTTAGGTATTGAAGTTTTAGAATCGGAACAGATTAAAGATTTTGGTCGCATGGCGGAAGTTTGCAGTCACTTCAAAAAACTGGGTGTGCGCTTGATGGTTGACGATTTTGGTTCCGGTTATTCCAATTTAGATGAGATCATTCGTCTTGAGCCAGACATTATTAAGTTAGATGGCAGCTTGATAAGAAATATCGACCAAGACGAAAAACAGCGCCGTATTACGGCCCAGTTAGTTAAACTGTGTCAGGTTCTCAATGCCAAAACGGTCGCGGAGTTTGTCCACAATAGTGAGATTTGTAGCATTGCGGAAAGCATCGGCGTTGATTACCTGCAAGGCTTCTATTTAGCAGAGCCTAAACGTCTGTTTTAGCGTTGAAAACGTGACCACTTTTGTCGGCTTTAAACACCTGCATGTAGTGTTCAAAAAAAACTAATAGCTGTTCTGATGAGTTTGGTTCACCAACGGCATCAAGTAGCTCGCAACACACTTCTAATGTGCATAGATGGCCTTGTTGTTGATTACGTCGCAACTGATAGGTGGAGACTCGGGTTGGTTCAAGGTGTACTTGTGGCAACGCTTGCAACCAAGGGCTTTTACGCAGCATCTTTTTCGCCTCTTGCCATGTGCCATCGAGAATAATGAACAGGGGCGTGCTATTTGTTGTTGCCTGTCTTTGCTGACGTTTAATCTCTGATATATCGATGCTCTTATCGCTTGGGAAGAGCAAATACGGGTCATACTGTTGGCTAGCCATCAATGCCATTAAGTTTGTGCAAGGCTCCGTGCGCTGCCATACATGAGAGCTACTGGTTGCCAAACTTTGGAGTAACCATTTACCGGTATTAGTCTCGCGATCCAACTCGTTCTCGTGCATTAATAGTGCAATATGAATAGGGGCTTGTGTCTTTGGCAACAAGTCACACACACACTGATGTTGCAGCAGACAGTGAGGGCAACGAGTGCCCTCAGAGGTTATTACAGTATTCAAAGAGTAATGCCTTGTTGATGAGGGGTTAGTCCATCAGAGAACAGTTGGATTGGACTGATTTCATCGTAACCTGCCACTGGGGCGGTACTTGGGTTTAGCGGATACTTAACACCATTATATTTTAGAACGTGCTGGTTAGGTATCGCGCCACCACCGCTAACAAATAGAACCAGATCTTGCCAGCCACTTTGTTTATTGACTCCAACGTTAATTGGCGTTCTGACTAAGGTGATTTTGCTATTAAAGCGCCAATCCTGTTGCTGATTGTCGAAAATCAGGAGCGTACAGCCACCAGAGCCACACCAGTCGAGTTGTGCCAATAGTTCATTATGGCCATCGCCATTGAGGTCGTAGCTAAGCCAGCGGTAGCGAGTCCCGGTAGGATCTATACCGTTAGCGCTGAAATAATCTCGCAGTGCTTTGTCAACTTTGGGATTAAATTCAGCGGTTGCAGGGATAGCGAGTGGACTAGTCGTTCTATACGTTGTCGAGGCGCTCTGCTCGGACTTGAATAAAGTCAGTCCACCGTCAGCAATAGGGTAGACCATATTGCCCACTTTTTCTTTGTCAGCCGTTATCTGGTTCTCTTCTCGGCTAAAGATACGTTCAGAAAGCAGAGGTTGTTGCTGATGGTGAGTCATGACAACCTGAACCTGATTTGGGTTTAGTTGTTGCCAGTAGCCTCGTTCTACAGAGTCTGATTCGCCGTCATTATAGCTGTAAGTGGTTGTGGCCGTATGGTCAGAAGCGATATTTAAGCTGACACTAAAGTTGCTAGCTTGTGTGGATGTGGCCTGATAAACCCCCGTCCAATTGTGGGTAGCATCTTTGTTCGATAGCATTGCACAGCCATTGTAGGTAGAGTCACCCAGTTGCAATGTCGCACTCCATCCGTAGAGAGAGTCACTCATACCATCGACACAACTGCGTTTATTGAGTTCTAGCGATCCGGCATCGAACTGATATCGTCGGCGATCGGTTTCAATTCGACTCGATTTCAGTGCGAGTTGTTGTTTCTCTTCGCCCAGTTTTTGAAATGTGAGGAACTTGTCTGAAAAGGCAACAGACCAGTATGGTTCGTTACCAAATGCAGAAGTAGGTTTAACTGGCTGATCACAGCGTTTTGGGTTTTCCGCACTAAGGATATTGATTGAATCAACAATGAAGCGCGCCGTGTAGTCGGCAACAAAACCATCCGCTTGACCAGTTGCAAGGTGACCGACCACTTCTGCGTACAGAGGTGAATATGGGCTTGGGACGAGTTTAAGAGCCTGTTGAAATCTGTCATTGGGTAGGTCGAGCCAATACTGCTGTTGACTACCGCAAGGTGTGATGGAGCGAACCTCATGACCAAGTATCACTTCACCGCGCATTACAAACGTTTGTGCTTGAATACTCGCTGGGTTATCTAAACTCGCTTTAGGCGTTGTTGGCGTTGAAGTTACTTGTTGAGAATCAAATGTCGAACATGCTGACAACGTAAGTAAAGTCATTACAGCCGCTGGGTTTCGGAGCGCCTTCATGCTATATCTTCCCTATTCAGAAATTGGCGGAGTCTATTATGGCATATTGGCTGTTCAAAACAGAACCAGACACCTTTTCTATTGACACTCTTCGAACACAAAAGGTTTCTTGCTGGGAAGGCGTAAGGAATTATCAAGCTCGGAATATGATGCGTGATCAGATTAAAATGGGCGACTTGGTTCTGATTTATCACTCATCATGCAAAAAAGTAGGTGTGGCAGGCATAGCTAAAGTCGTGAGGGAAGCTTATCCAGATCATTTCTCGTTTGATCCTGAAAGCGACTACTACGATCCAAAATCAACGCCAGATAGCCCACGCTGGGTGATGGTGGATATCGAGTTTGTTCGTAAGACAGAGCGCTTAATCCCACTTTCAGTAATGAAAGCCATGCCCGAGTTGGAAAATATGCCGTTAGTGAAAAAGGGCAATCGTTTATCAATAATGCCTGTTTCTGAGCAGGAGTGGAGTGCGATTCTCGACAAAGAGAAACTCCCCAGCCAAAGACAATTCTCATGAAGCAAATCAGGCTGCAATAAGCAGCCTGATGGTCGTGAATTAAGTCATTAAAACAGATGGTCTTGGAGGTAATGAGCGACCGCATCATCGGCATTGCTACCAATGACTTCGTTATTAGGCAGCGCTTCTTTCACCTTGTGGTGCGCTGTTTCCATCACCAAGCCTTTTCCAGCCATTTCAAGCATTTCAGCATCGTTCATACCATCGCCAAAGGCAATGCAGTTTTCTAGTGTGAGGTTTAAGGACTTAGCAACCGCTTCTAGCGCATGACCTTTGGACACTTCAGCTGCCATAACCTCTAGGCACCAAGGTGTGGAAAACGCGATATTTAGCTGGTCGCCAAACGTTTCTCGCAGCTTTTTCTCGAAGATAACGAGATGGTCATGATCGTGCTCTGGATGAGTGAAAAATATTTTTGCTATGCCTTCGCATGGCGCAGCTTGTGCTTCGAATCGCTTGTAGCTAAAGCCGGATTCACTATGAAATTTTGCGAGCATCTCATCATCTCTATCCAGCAGCCAGTCTTCATTTTGGTACATGTGGATAAAGATATTGCGATCTTCTCTGATCACATCGATCACCGCTTGAACCAAATCAGCAGGAACATTCTTGCTGTACATGAGTTGGTCATTCTGGTCATGCACTCGGGCACCGTTAGAAGTGATCATGTAGGCTGGAATCCCGGCGATTTCTCGAATACCAGCTACGTCGACGTGGTGACGACCTGTAGCAAAGATAAAGGTGAAACCTTTTTCGTGCAGGGCTTTCAGTGTCTGTTTGGAAAACTCGCTTAGCTGGTGGTTTGGAGCAAGCAAAGTACCATCGAGATCGGAGGCGACAATGTGAAAAGGAGTATCTTGGCGTGAGTTGGTCATATCACCCTCGTTGTGCAGCGTTGATTCGCCATTGGTTAGAGCGAATAGTGTACTCCAAGAGAAAGGGGAAAAAGAGGGTAAACTTCACCCTCAATCATTTCCTATTTTAGTGCATTTCAAAGAAGTTCAGGGTGAGATCGAGGGCTTGATTACGGTATTCGTCTTTCTCAAACAATAGCTCGTGTTTGGCGCCGTCGATGACTTCCAATACACAATCTTGATGTGTTTTAGCCAGCTTACGCATAAATTGATCTTGTGCCTGATTGGAGACGATCTGATCGTCTCCTGCCTGCATCACGAGCAGTGGCGTCTTAATGTGACGTGTCATTAAATAGCACTGTTTACAGGCGACTAAGCCTTGCCATACCCAACGCGTGCTTGCTCCGCCTACTTTTAGTTCAGCGTGTTGCTCATAGAGGTTGCGGAACCAGTGGTAGCGAATCGAACTTTGGCTAAGTAGGTTACCCGCAAAAGGTTTGGGATAGTAAGCCACTTGGCCGGGAGCAAAAGTTGGTTTGGAGTAAACTGCCGTCAGTAGTTGGCCAAGCAGGGTTGCAATGGGTTTAAGGTGCCACGGCAGGTTCACGCCATACATTGGCGCACTAAGTGATGCCGCATCAAATTGAGAATCGCGTGTTTGGAGATAACGAGTAACGATGTTTCCCCCCATAGAGTGACCAAGTAAATAGCGCTTGTCATAGTGCTCTAAGCTGAAGTGCTCGAGTAAGACGTCTAGGTCTTGAACGTAATCTTCAAACTCTCCGACATATCCCATCTGTGTATCTTCAATCAGACGTTCAGATAGCCCTTGCCCTCTGTGGTCATAGGAATAGATATCGTAACCCTGCTGAAATAGGTCGTAGAACAGTTCTTGATATTTCGTGGTGCACTCGATTCGTCCATTGACCACGACAATCGCTTTAGTGTGCTGAGGTGAACAGAACTTTATCCAGTATAATGAGGTCCGATCGAACGATTTTAGGTAGCCCTGCTGCCTAGATTGCCAAAAGTTGGCAATATCGCTACTGATTGCTTGCTCAAAATCTGACTCTTGAGTATAAGAAGGAGTTATGTTGGAGCTTGAATCATTCATTGACGCTAATGACCTGAATATGATTGATTTTTGCGGCAGAGTTAGATTATGTGTGGCTAGCTACGTTTAGTCGAGAGGAAATACTATGGATATGCATGTTTGGCTTGCTTATGTGGTTACGGCAATTGTTTTTAGCCTTGCGCCAGGCTCTGGTACCGTAAATTCCATAAGTAATGGACTGAGCTACGGCACACGCCATTCTCTTTCTGCTATCGCCGGTCTGCAAATTGGTCTTGCTATTCATATTGCTCTTGTAGGTGCTGGTATTGGCGCCTTGGTTGCACAGTCTGCTTTGGCATTTAGCGTAATTAAGTGGGTAGGAGCGGCGTATCTGATTTGGCTTGGTATCCAAAAATGGCGTGATCGCTCAAGCTTGGCGGCGAATGAGGCGACTCAATATATGTCACGTACCAACCTAATGCGCAAAGCGGTGTTGATTAACCTTACTAATCCCAAGTCCATTGTCTTTCTTGTGGCTCTGTTTCCACAGTTTATTGACCCTGCAAGAGACCAATTGACTCAATTGTTGGTGCTAGGTATTACAACCGTAACTATAGATTCAGTCGTTATGTTGGGCTACACCAGCTTGGCTTCGCAGATGGGCCGTTTCATTCGTTCTGATCGTATTATGTCTAAGATAAACAAAGTGTTTGGCTCTATGTTTATGGGGTGTGGTGCGCTATTGGCAGCTGCAAAAGCATAACTGAGCTACTGACTGATATGCAAAAGCGAATACGTGATACGTATGTAGCACGTCAACCTATCTTAAATGCTAAGCGGCAAACCTTAGGGTATGAGTTGTTGTTTCGTGATGGCGAAAGCAATGCATACCCAAGTCATATCGAGTCCAACCGCGCCACCTATCGGCTGATTGTCGAAAACTTCCTATCGATTGGGACCAACCCTTGTATTGCGGCTTCTCGCTGCTTCATTAATTTCCCACACGAAAGTCTGGTGCGACTACTTCCGCTTTCGTTGCCAAAAGAGCAGATTGTGGTTGAGATTCTTGAAACCTGTATTCCCAACGATGAACTGTTCTTAGCCGTCAAAGAGATCCATGCCAATGGTTATCTAATTGCGTTAGATGACTTTGTTTACAAGCCTGAATGGGAGCGTTTTCTGCCATTGGTGCACATTGTTAAGATCGACATCATGGCAACGGGACTGGAAGAGTCTTGTGCGTTGATCAAAGAGCGATTAGCCATGGGCGTCAAACGGAAGTTCTTAGCAGAGCGAGTCGAGACAGAAGAAGAGTTTCTTGCGACTCGCTCTGCTGGTTTTTCGTTTTTTCAAGGCTACTTTTTTAGTAAGCCTGTTGTTATTCGACAGCGGTATCTTAGCCCTGAGCAGGTGATTGCGATGGACTTGTTCCGCGCTGTATGTCAGCCACAAGTGGACTTTGAGCAGATAGAAAGGATTGTCGCTCGAGATGTGGCTCTGTCATTTAAACTGTTGCGCTTCGTTAATACCATGTCGAATCGGATTGAAGTACCTATCTCATCATTTCGTCAGGCGCTGGTTTATCTGGGTCAAGACAAGCTGAAGATATTTGTGTCACTGGTGGTCGCTTCATTTGTTTCGGCTTATAAGCCAAAAGAGATTTACACCTTGTGCCTTCAGCGCGCTCAGTTCTTTCAACTAATGTCGGATGACAACCCGTTTGAGCAACTGTGCGAGCAGGCTTTCATTATTGGTTTATTTTCAATGCTTGATGCGTTGCTGGATATGCCACTCGAAGAGTTGGTTAATCAACTGCCCTTATGTAAAGCCATTAAAGTCGTTTTGCTTGAAAGAAAGGGGCCATATGGCACTTTATTGCAATTGGAAGAGTGCTACGAGAGTGCCGACTGGACAGGTATGGAGTCAGCGTGTCAGCAACTCAACCTCTCGATTCATGAAGTGATGCCAAGAATCAATCAGGCCCAACGTTGGAGCCAAGACCTTATTAAGGTCGTTTAACCCCACTGCCCAATCATGAATTTTTTATGACAAATGCCGTTCAGGTGTTGATCAATTCATCTAATTAAATAAACATATTCGCATATCCATATATGAGTATATTTTATGCTACCTCACCAATTTTTCAAATTGCTTTCTGATGAGACCCGTGTTCGTTGCTTGATGTTAATCATGCGAGAAGAGTGTCTGTGTGTTGGAGAGTTGACAGAAGCACTGAAAGAGAGCCAACCGAAAGTATCACGTCATCTTGCTCAACTGCGCTCGAACGGAATTTTGGTCGATGTTCGACAAGGTCAGTGGGTGTTTTACCGTTTGGCGAAAGACTTGCCAGGGTGGATGAACAAATTGATCGATGATTTGGTGGCTTCCAACTGCCTGAAAAAAGAATACCAGCAAGATATAGAGAGACTTCATGCAATCCAGTCTCGTCCAGTCTGCTGCCCATAGTTTTTGAAGATAAAGAGACAAAGTTATGACGATTAAAGTAGGTATCAATGGTTTCGGTCGTATTGGACGTTTAGCCCTGCGTGCTGCGTTTGATTGGCCCGAACTGGAGTTTGTTCTAATCAACGATGTTGCCGGTGACACCGCCACACTGGCTCACCTTCTAGAGTTTGATTCAGTACAAGGACGTTGGCATCACGAGGTTGCAGTAGACGGCAATGCGATGGTGATTGATGGTCGCACTGTAGTAACGACTCAGGAGCGAGATATTGACGCCGTTGATTGGTCTGGCTGTGATGTGGTTATTGAAGCGACGGGCGTCCATCGCAAAACCGCTTTCTTAAACAAATACCTAGAGCAAGGTGTAAAACGCGTTGTTGTTTCTGCACCGGTTAAAGAGCCTGGAATTGCGAATATCGTTGTGGGAGTCAATGATGAAATCTTCGACCCTGCGATCCACCGTATTGTTACCGCCGCTTCGTGTACTACCAACTGTATCGCGCCAGTCGTTAAAGTGATCCATGAGAAGTTGGGTATTGAGCAATCTTCATTTACGACCATCCATGATTTGACGAATACTCAAACAATTCTCGATGCACCCCACAAGGATCTACGTCGTGCCCGCGCATGTGGCATGAGCTTAATCCCAACCACGACGGGCAGTGCGACGGCGATCGTTGAGATTTTCCCTGAGTTGAAAGGCAAAATTAATGGTCATGCAGTCCGTGTTCCGTTAGCCAACGCGTCACTAACGGACATCATTTTTGATGTCAAACGCGATACCACAGCGCAAGAGGTGAATGCCTTGCTAAAAGAAGCTTCTCAAGGGGAGCTGAAGGGTATTCTGGGCTTTGAAGAGCGACCTCTGGTGTCGATTGACTATAAAGGTGATCAACGCTCAACCATCGTTGATGCTCAGTCAACCATGGTTGTGGGTACCCGCATGGTGAAAATTTACGCTTGGTACGACAATGAGATGGGCTACGCGACGCGCACTGCGGAACTGGTTCGTAAAGTCGGTCTGGCGTAAGGAGAGAGACAATGACACACCCATCTTGGCAGCTTGATTTAGAAGCTGGTGCTTTGATTCTTACCCCATGTCCTGGAACAAAAGGCGTAGATCTAGCCGAGTCACTGGCTCAACTGAAAGAGCAAGGTGTGCAGGCGATTGTGACTGCACTGGATAACGCAGAACTTGCAAGCAAAGATGTCTCCGCACTCGGTGAAATAACACAGCAAATGGGGATGCAGTGGTTCCAGATAGAGATTGAGGATGACTGCGCTCCGGCCGGTGATTTTATTAACAAATGGCAGCAAGCGAGTCCTAAGTTACACCAGATTGTCGACAACGGAGGCAAAGTTGCCATGCACTGTATGGGAGGCTCTGGACGCACTGGACTATTTGCCGCCCATCTCTTGTTAGAAAAAGGATGGCAACTGGAAGAGATTGTAGAAGCGATACAGGCACTACGCCCTGGTGCTTTTACTAAGTCTGTTCAGGTCGATTACATCAAAGCGGTAGCTGAAAAATAGCGACGAAAAGAGCTTTTGGTCTATTGGTGTCTAAAAGCTCTTATTGCTCTATTTTCGCTAGCACTCTTTTGTGTGATTAGATAGCAAGTAAACAAGGTTAGGTTGTCTATGTTCGCAAATCTGAGTAAAAACGTGCGCCAATATATGCTGGTGACGTTTAACTACTGGAACTTCACCATTACTGATGGTGCACTCAGAATGCTGGTCGTGCTCTATTTCCACAGTCTTGGCTACAGCACTCTAGAAATTGCGTCGCTATTTCTGTTTTATGAGTTTTTTGGTGTTGTCACTAACCTTATCGGCGGATGGTTGGGAGCGCGTCTTGGCTTAAATAAGACGATGAACATTGGTTTGGGCATGCAGATTTTCGCCTTAGCCATGCTTGCGGTACCGACCAGTTGGCTGACGATTCCCTGGGTGATGATGGCTCAAGCACTATCGGGTATCGCAAAAGATCTCAACAAAATGAGCGCCAAAAGTTCCATAAAAACATTGGTGCCTGATGAACAGCAAGGCTCTCTCTATAAATGGATAGCGATTCTCACCGGTTCAAAAAACGCTTTGAAAGGTGCTGGATTCTTTATTGGTGGATTGTTGCTGTCGTTAGTGGGTTTTAAATATGCAGTACTGCTTATGGCTGGTGTACTGAGCTTAGTGTTTATCGGCAGTCTAGTTGGGTTAGAAAGTGATTTGGGTAAAGCGAAAACTAAGCCAAAGTTTAAGCAGATTTTTTCCAAGTCAGAGCCTATCAATATTCTTTCAGCGGCGCGTATGTTCCTGTTTGGTGCTCGAGATGTATGGTTTGTTATCGCGTTACCGATTTATCTTGGTAGTGTGTTTGGCTGGGATCATTTATGGGTAGGCGGGTTCTTGGCTGCGTGGACCATTGCTTATGGGATTGTACAGGGGATAGCGCCAAAGATTACGGGTAAGGCAGAGGGTAAAGTTCCTGACGGGCATGCTGCTATGCTGTGGGCTGGTGGTTTGGCGGTAGTGACCGCTTGTATTGCCTACGCTGTTCAGATTGGTTGGCAACCTGAGCTGGTGATTGTCGGTGGCTTGCTGCTATTTGGTGCAATCTTTGCGGTGAACTCATCATTGCACTCTTATTTGATTGTTAGCTACGCCAAAGGGGATGGGGTTTCCTTGGATGTTGGTTTTTACTATATGGCCAACGCCATGGGGCGTCTTATTGGAACGATCCTTTCTGGTTGGGTGTTTCAGATGGCGGGTCTTTCGGCGTGTTTGTGGGTGTCATTTGCATTCCTAGCGTTAACAACGATGATTTCTTTGAAATTGCCGAAAATCGAACACGTTGCATCAGCTTAACATTATCAACTATTCATGACTGAAAGCTGACCAAGGTTGTACTTTGGTCAGCTTTTTTATTGCTATATTCAGTAAGTTAGTTTGCAAAGGGTTAGGTATGAGAGAAAGAGTCCATTTTTTTGACTTGCTACGATGCGTAGCAGCGGTAGCGGTGATCGCTATTCATGTCCTTGCCCCTTATCGATATGAACTGGGTCTCATCCCATTTAACCAATGGGCGACGGCGGTTGGAGTCAATAGCGTAACGCGCTGGGCGGTGCCCGTTTTTATTCTTATCACAGGCGCCTTGATGCTGAGTGATAAGCGGCCATTTGACTTTAAGTACTATGTGAAACGTCGATTAGGCAAAGTGCTATTGCCTTTTATTGTCTGGTCATTGTTTTATGCATTTCTAGCAGGTTGGAGCCTGAACGGATTTGACAGCCAGCAAACTCAGTCTCTACTTGAAAACAGCCTGACACACGCTACTTATTACCATCTGGGATTTTTTTACTACTTTATCCCGCTCTATTTTGTGATTCCGTTTTTTCAGTTTGTCATAAGACAATATGGCGAGAGCTCACTCTATGCCTACGTCGCTATCTGGCTGGGTACTACGTTGCTCTACCTTACAGGTATCGATGGTGTGTGGAGCAATCAAATGTGGCTCTATAGCGGCTATCTTCCTCTTGGATACTTGCTCTACCAACGTGTGCCGCTAAGCAAAGAATACGTGATGATTTTCGCTGTGCTCGGAGCCATTGCCCTATTTGTCACAGGCTTTATGGTCATAAACAATAGTGTAGTGGCCGAAGAATATACGGTAGGACGTTGGCTATCCTATAAAACACTTAACGTTGTCATCGCGGCGAGCATGGTGTTTATGTTGTGCCGTTATTTTGGCGAAGGCTTATCATCCCAAGCCAATCGAGTGATTGGGTTCATTAGCAGTCATAGCTTGGGCATCTATATTTTGCATCCAATCGTGTTATGGCCGATGAAAGAGTTCGCCTGGCATCAGGGACATCCCGCCTGGGTTATCCCTGTATGGATAATAATTAGTGGTTGTGGCTCTCTTGCAATGAGCTGGCTACTGGCGAGATCGGCTTATACACGTTGGCTGTTGCCTTAACGCTTTAAAGCAAAGTGGAGAAACTTGGCACCTTGATAAGTGAGCGTACCTTGATCGCCCGGATTTAAGGCATGGAAATAGTGGATACCAACCTGAAATTCACGTTTAGGACCAATTTTTCCTTTTTGAACATAGATCCAATATTCTTGGTCATCTTGGCCAGGCTTCGGATCATCAACTGTAATTGCCTGTTTATCGAGGATGGTCACTTCGACTGTTTGTTGTGGGGCATTTTCACCCTGAATGTGCTTACGGTAGAAATGGACAAATGCCCATCCACTTATAAGCGCAAAAAGGGCGATAGCAATAGAAAGAGTGAGAGGCATAGTTTTCGTCCCTTTTACTAAACGCAGCCATTTTAACGTGATTTCACTAGATAGTCTGGGCACGGCTCTTGCTGTAAAAACAAAACAGCAAGATGGAATGCTTTTTTCGAGTCATATCACATGCTGCCACAGGGGGAAGGGAAGTAATTTAGTTGATTAGCTATTGATTCATTTACATAAATTAACTTGCAACTTGTAGAAAAAATGGGACAGTAGATAGAACAAGTAACAATTACCCCCTAAACTTAGTAGCGATGGAGGGAAACTATGTCTGATATTGAAAAAGTGGTCACTCGAACACGCAAGATCGAGAAGCTTCTTCGGACGCAATATCATGCAGACGGTAAGGGACTGCATCAGCTTATTACCAGTTGTGAAGAAAGACTTCCTCACGATGTAATAGGTAAGCTGAGATATATCGCAACGATTCGCAATAAAATCGTGCATGAAGAAGATTACAAACTAGATAGTCGCAAAGAGTTTCTAGCCGCTTGTGATGAATGTGAAAAAGAGCTGACACCTAGGAGTAGCCGTTTCATCTGGAGAGCAGCTATAACCTTGATGACTTTAATCACTCTTGCGGCATTATTGTTCTATTATGCTCATTGGGACGTGTTGTCGAAACATTTGTAGAGTAATTGCTAAAAACGACCTTTATTTTTTAAGTGTTAAACTTAGACATACAGAGTATTTTTGAATCAAAGTGATGGTTTAAAACCCAATAAAAACAAAAAGGGACGCTAATGCGTCCCTTTTTGTTTTTAATAATTTCTTAGTACATCATCGGCAGTGTCATTAGGCCTACGACTACTGCGATCATTACAAGTCCTTGTTTTTGTGAAGAAGAAATCATGGCACTGCTCCTTTAAATTGATGTTTAACAATGTGTGACTAACAATAGCAGTGTTTTGGTGGTTAGATCAAGTGATTTGATCGCTAGTCCTTAAAAAAGATACTTTTCTATCGTTGTTTTCGATGAATTTCGAAGGTTAATTTGTTTTTTGATAGTTTTGTAACCGCTCAAGATGCCAGCTAATTGCTTTGTTTTTGTTTTTTAAGTTGTTGATTTATAATGATTGGCGTTGTTTTTTCTCATTGGGTGAGATGACTTTTCCTATACTTTTGGTTAGTTCGTCATGTCATTGTTAGGGATGGTCAAAAGTTCATTTTAAGTTTCTATCTGACTCTGTTTTGGCGCTCAGTCTAAAAATTATACTGGGCGATTGGGTTGGTTTATATGAGAAAACTTCATGTTTTGAATGAGGGGGCTTTCTGTGTTTTTTGTTAAGTTATTAATTTTTAATGATTTAATTTTAGGGTGAAAAATGTGCTACGTTTAGTTCTTATTTTTTACTGCGATTGGTCGATCTGAAGCGTGCTAGATAAAGATATACTGAAATTCTCATCCATTGAGAACATTGTGAGCAAAAAGCAATACTGATGGTGATTCACAGAAGTCGGCTTGGTTGACGGCGAGAAGTATTATCGAGATCCAAATTTTGCCCTTCTACGGTAGACATCTTGACGACTCTGCCTACACTAGCACCTCAAATTTTCTTGAGGTGTTCGAATGTGGAGCTGGCTATCTGTTGCTCTTTCGGGATATATCAGTATTTCTGCGAGTGAAAGTAATCACGTAAGACAAGCAGCGATGTTTAAAACAATGTCGTTGCTTATGTTGTTGGTCATGCTCTGGAGTCAAAATGCTCTGGTTGGCATCGATGCGTGGTGGGTATCACTTGGTTTGCTCGTTTCTATGGCGGCGGATTGGCTCTATCTTGTAAAGCGTCACCTAAAGTTGTGTTTTGTCGGCTTTGTCACCGCCCAGCTCTGCTATGGTGCCTCTTTTTGGGTGAAGTTGTCAGGTGATATCGTGTGGTGGTTGCCTGCAATGCTATTAGGCGTTGCAATCGTGAGCTTCTTTCTTCTACTGCCCAAAATAGATCGACTTATTTTCCCTGTCGTTATGATGGGAATCGCACTGTTACAGCTCAATTGGGCTGCCGGTGAAGTGTGGTTGCTTAATGGCGGCATTGCCAATGGTTTAGGTTTCGTTGGAACAGTGACGTTAACATTATCGGCAGTGCTACTCGCAATCAGTGATTACCGTCCCTCAATGTATCGGGGACGTTACCTTGTCTCTGGTAGCTATCTCCTTGCTCACTCACTTATCACGGCTTCTCTGATTATTTAAAATCAAAGAAAATATCGATGAAGCATGTATTCTTGATCGGTCTATTACCTTTAGTGAGGAAGTTCCATGACAAACGAAATTCATGCCCATAACGTTCTAAACTTATTGCGAGAGCAGCCTATGTCTAAATCAGACTTAGAGCAGGCGGTAAGCGAAGCATTTGGTGAGCAAGCACGTTTTCGTACATGTAAGTGCAATGGATTTACGCTGGAAACACTACTCGAGTTTTTTATCGATCGCGAGAAAGTGATCGTACAAGATGGTATCTGGATGGTGAATGCAGAGAGAGTGTGCAGTCATTAATTATGACTCGATACCACCGTTAAGATAATTTCTGTCAATGTCTCCAAATCGTCTGGTGAGCTTGTTATACTTCGCCGAATTTTTAGTGCTTGATATATAACGTTTTGGAGACCTCTTATGGACATTCTTTCCGCCGCGACCATGCTGTTTCTAATCATGGACCCGCTTGGCAATCTTCCTATTGTCCTATCGATCCTAAAACATCTCGATCCCAAGCGCAGACGTAAAGTACTTATTCGCGAGTTGATTTTTGCGCTTGCGATTCTGATGCTGTTCTTGTTTGCAGGTAAGACGATTCTTAACTTCTTGCACGTTCAACCTGAAACGTTAAGCATTTCAGGTGGCATCATCCTATTTATTATTGCAATTAAGATGATATTTCCTAGTGCAGGTAGTATTACTGGCCTGGCCGCGGGTGAGGAGCCCTTTATCGTGCCGATGGCTATCCCGATGATTGCAGGGCCATCAGTTATTGCCGCTCTGTTGCTGCTTTCAAGCCAGTACCCGAACAATTTACTTGAGCTTTCTGCTGCTGTGTTACTCGCGTGGAGCGTGACCTTCTTTATTCTAATGTTCTACAGTTTCTTCCACCGTATATTGGGAGAACGTGGCCTAAAAGCGATAGAGCGTTTAATGGGCTTGCTACTGATCATGATCTCTACCCAGATGTTCTTAGATGGTGTGAAGAGTTATCTTGCTTAGCGTTGAAACGTAAAAATAAAAATGCCGCTCTATTTGGAGCGGCATTTTTTGTTTCAGGAATGGTTAGGTCATGTGCTTACGACGAATATCAAGTAGGGCGAAGATACCAAAGATCAGTATTGACCATTTTTCCCAACTGCTCATTTTAATTTTGTCTCCAAATGCGCCAATGAAAATCGCCATTTGCAAACCATGCATAATGAACAGGAATGCTGTCATGATGTAGAGCGCGATGGCTGCTTTGCCAGGAAACGGCATAAAGAAGTTCATGATTAGAATAAACCAGACAAAGCCTATTGCGGCTTTGGCCAGAAGAATCAGTGCTTTCATCAAAATTTCCTTATTGATCTGCTTGTCTTTCGAATAGTCGATAGCTGACCTGACCAGCTGTTTTCTCACGGTGTAAGTGCCAGTGAGCAGGGATGGAGTCAAGGCTCAATTCTTTTTCAGTCTCGACATAAATCATAGCGTCATCCGTTAACCAGCCATGACTTTCAAGTAGGGCAACGGTTTCATCCAGTAAGCCTTTGCGAAATGGCGGATCAATAAATACGACATGATGAGGTGTGCCCGGCTGTTTAAGAAAGCTAATTGCATCAGTATTATGAGCTGTCAGATTGCTGGCATTTAATGAAGCAATGTTTTTCTCAATTTGTTTGAATGCGTTAGGATTTAACTCGATAAGTGTCACCATCTCTGCTTGGCGTGAAGCGGCTTCAAAACCGAGTCCACCAGAGCCGGCGAACAGATCGAGGCATTTAGCGCGGGGAACATCTTGAGCGATCCAGTTAAACAGTGTTTCTTTGACGCGATCTGTTGTTGGTCTTAGTCCTTCGGCATCATGAACAGGCAGTTTTCTTCCTCTCCATAAGCCGCTAATAATACGAACAAAGCCGGTTGAAGGCTTTTTTTGTGATGTGTTTTGCTGGCGACGTCTTACCATAGATTTTTTGACCGCTAATAAAGTGATACTATAGCCAGTCGCTCTGCTGTTGAGCGCTAACATACAGCCCAAATTTGTTGATGACAAAGTGTATACCAACACTCTGGCAGTGAAAACTTTTCACTTTGTTGTCATTTTGCTTTTTTCAGTGTGGATAATGCCCGCAGAAAAAAGTCTGAGTTAATTAAGACGATCTAGGATAGCCCCAGATGACGGAAAAAAAGAAGCGCGGATTACTCTCTTGGCTTGGCTTTGGTGATGAAGAACAAGCAAAACAATCCGTAGAAGAACAAACAACGACTGACGAACAACAAGATGAGCAGCAAGCCGTTGTTGACGAACCAATTGAAGACAAAAAGGCTGAACTAGCAGAAGCAGAAGCAGAAGCAGAAGCAGAAGCAGAAGCAGAAGCAGAAGCAGAAGCAGAAGCAGAAGCAGAAGCAGAAGCAATAGTTGAACCTGTTGAAGAGCTTGAAACGCCACAAGCGGTTGAACCGCGTGTCGTGGAACAGGAAAAACCGACGGAAAGTTTCTTTGCTCGTTTGAAACGCAGTCTTGCACGCACCAAAGCCAACATTGGTGCTGGCTTCTTTGGTTTGTTCAAAGGTAAGCAGATTGATGATGATCTGTTTGAAGAGCTGGAAGAACAGCTTCTTATTGCAGATGTGGGCATGGATACCACATTAAAAATCATTGAAAACCTAACAGAAAAAGCATCACGTCAGGAACTAAAAGACGGTGAAGCACTCTATGGACTTCTAAAAGAAGAAATGGCAGAGATCTTGTCGAACGTCGAGAAACCGCTAGAAGTAGACAGTTCTAAAGCGCCTTACGTGATCTTAATGGTTGGCGTGAATGGTGTAGGTAAAACAACCACGATCGGTAAACTGGCTAAACAGTTCCAAGCTGAAGGTAAAAAAGTGATGCTTGCGGCAGGGGATACGTTCCGTGCTGCGGCAGTAGAACAACTTCAAGTTTGGGGTGAGCGAAACAATGTACCCGTAGTCGCACAGCACACTGGCGCAGATAGTGCTTCAGTGATCTACGACGCGATAGAGTCCGCTAAAGCGAAAGGTGTAGATGTGGTGATTGCTGACACAGCAGGTCGCTTACAGAATAAATCTAACTTGATGGAAGAGCTGCGTAAGATCGTCCGTGTAATGCAAAAGATTGATGGCTCAGCTCCTCATGAAATCATGTTGACCTTAGATGCTGGTACTGGCCAAAACGCGATTAGCCAAGCTAAGTTGTTTAGTGATGTTGCACCGCTTACAGGTATCACCTTGACTAAGTTGGATGGTACCGCAAAAGGTGGTGTGATCTTCGCACTGGCTGACCAGTTCCAGATTCCAATTCGTTACATTGGGGTCGGTGAAGGTATCGACGATCTACGTCCATTTGAAACTCAAGAGTTCATTGACGCTCTATTCAGTCGTGAAGACTAGAGTAAACACAAAGACCAATTGAAGAAACTCAGTTAAGAGGGATTTCGGGTGATAAAATTTCAGCAAGTGAGTAAGGCTTACCGTGGTGGTCGACAGGCGTTACAGAAGGTCGATTTTCATCTTCGTAGAGGTGAGATGGCCTTTCTTGGTGGTCATTCAGGAGCCGGTAAAAGTACTCTGCTTAAATTGATTTGTGCCATTGAGCGACCAACTGATGGAAAAATCAGTTTCAATGACCATGACATTACTCGAATCCCTAATAAAGACATCCCATTTTTGCGTCGCAACATTGGTATTGTGTTTCAGGATCATCGCTTGTTGATGGACCGAACCGTCTACGACAATGTCGCGCTGCCGATGCGAATTGAATCCATCTCTGAAAATGAGATCAAACGTCGTGTCTCCGCAGCCTTGGATAAGACGGGCCTGCTAGATAAAGCCAAGTGCTTACCGAGCCAACTGTCCGGTGGTGAACAACAGCGAGTCGGTATAGCACGTGCGGTGGTCAATCGTCCTACTCTGTTACTTGCAGATGAACCAACGGGTAATCTCGACCCTGAGTTGTCTAATCGAGTGTTGAAACTGTTTGAAGAGTTTAACCGTGCCGGAGTGACGATCCTACTGGCTACACACGATATTGGGTTAGTAAATACTCGCCCACAATACCGTCATCTTGAATTAAACCAAGGTTTTCTCAGTGAGGTAGAAGACTATGGCCATTAATGCTCGCAATAAAAGCGCTAAAGCATCACGAACGAACAATCGCGTTAAGAAAGACAACTTTTTTGCTGTCCATTTCAAGCAAGCTAAAGCTTCGTTAGGTGAGTTTTGGTTAAGACCAATGGGCAACATCTTAACCTTGGCAGTTATCTCTATGGCATTGGCCATGCCATCGGCTCTTTACTTACTGGGTAAGAATATCTCTGCGGCATCAAGTAATGTTACCAGCCCATCGCAAGTAAGTGCTTACATAAAAGAGAACACCCCTGAAGCTAGGATCATGGTGCTAAAAGACCAGATCGAAAGCATGGAGGATGTGGCTGAAGTGAACTACATCTCACCTCAACAGGGATTGGATGATTTAAGTCAGTATTCAGGCTTTGAACATGCCTTGAGCTTGCTTGATGATTATGCACTACCTGGTGTGTTGGTCATCACGCCAAGTGAAGATGACAATCAAATGATTAAGCAACTTGTTCAGCGTATTAGCGATGAAGAGGGCATTACTGATGTTCGTTTGGATGAGGATTGGCTCGCTCGCTTAGATGCGATTAAGAACCTTGTCAGCGGAATTGTCATTACCCTATCTCTGCTGATGCTTGCCTCTGTATTCTTAATTGTCGGCAACACTCTACGTTTTAATGTGTTAGCGAATAAAGAAGAGATCCAGACAATGAAGCTGATTGGTGCAACGAACAGCTACATTTTACGCCCTTATCTCTACTCTGGCATGTGGTTTGGTTTACTCGGTGCGGTTAGCGCGTGGATTTTGACTGCGATAATCACAGTTTTGCTCAATAGCAGTGTGGAGAAATTGGCCCTTCTGTATGATAGTCACTTCAGATTAATTGGCCTTAGCTGGGATGAGTCGCTACTGCTAGTAATGCTTGGAACCTTCTTAGGTTGCCTAGCCGCTAAGGTATCTGCGCAGCGCCACTTAAAAGAGATCGAGCCAGTTTAATTTGAACTGATTGACTTTGTGGAGGTCATACTATTGAAAAAGTAGACGCTACCGTGTACTTTTTCCCTTGTATAGACATTTTGTTTATGCATAATTACTTTCGCAGCTTGAAACCTGTTCATTTTAGGTTCAAGATTGATGGGTTAAAAAATACTCCAGATCAGAGATTGATGAGGAAATGAATGACTAACCAAGCATATCCAATGGCAGTAGTTACGCAAGATAGCTTAGATAGCTACATCCGTTCAGTAAACAGCTACCCAATGCTGACGGCTGATGAGGAACGTGAACTGGCTGAGAGACTGCATTATGACGGTGAAATTGAGGCGGCAAAAGGTTTGATCCTTTCGCACCTTCGCTTTGTCGTGCACGTCGCTCGTGGTTATTCTGGTTATGGCCTACCAATGGCTGACCTTGTTCAAGAAGGCAATATCGGTTTGATGAAAGCGGTTAAACGTTTTAACCCTGAAGTCGGCGTTCGCCTTGTATCCTTTGCCGTTCATTGGATCAAAGCTGAAATCCATGAATACGTTCTGCGTAACTGGCGAATTGTTAAAATCGCTACAACCAAAGCTCAGCGTAAACTGTTCTTCAACCTACGTAAGTCTAAAAAGCGTTTAGGTTGGTTTAATAACGGTGAAGTAGAGACTGTAGCAAGAGAACTCGGTGTCGAACCTTCAGAAGTCCGTGAAATGGAATCTCGTCTAGCTGCGCAAGATGCGGCATTTGAGATGCCAATGGATGAAGATGACTCAAGTAACTCATACACAGCTCCAATGGTGTATCTTGAAGATAAAGCGTCTGATGTTGCAGACAACATTGAAGCGGCTAACTGGGAAGCGCATACCAACAATCGCTTGAGCTTAGCACTTAAATCTCTGGATGAACGTAGTCAGCACATTGTTCGTTCACGTTGGCTTGATGACAATAAGTCTACTCTGCAAGAATTAGCAGAAACATACAGTGTCTCTGCAGAGCGCATCCGCCAGCTAGAGAAGAATGCGATGAAAAAACTGAAAGCTGCAGTTGGCGAATTTTAATTACTAGCTCGACAGCTGATAAATTGGTAAAGCCGAGGTCTTATGATCTCGGCTTTTTTATTTGTGATCGCTTTCTAAAATAATCCACTGCCAAGATGATCGTTGTGGCTTCAGTAGCCTGTGGGTAAGTCTGTGGTAAATTTCTTTGCTATCTGTCAGAAAGCAGGGTGAATCAAGCCATCTGAGCATGTTTTACCGTGGGGATAAATTTTTGTTTACACACAATCAAATAAGGATCATCACTACATATTGTGGATCCATAATCTAGAAAGCACTTTATCAACGCAATCCACAGATTTATCCACAATCGGTGAATTAATGATCACAAGTGGATAACCTTACTCAGTCCGTGTACTTGTTAACCACTGGATAGGTTACAATGGCGCTAGATAATAATGATGAAAAGAGAAAGTTAATGGACCAGTTTAAACATATCGATGTCAATAGCGCGCAAAGCCTATTGGAACAAGGTGAAGCTCGTATGGTCGATATTCGTGACCCGCAATCTTTTGCCGTCGCACATGCTCAAGATGCCTTCCATTTAACCAACGACACTATGGTAGCGTTTATGAATAGCGTTGAATTTGAGCAGCCAGTTTTGGTGATGTGTTACCACGGCATCAGTAGCCAAGGTGCGGCACAGTATTTAGTTAACCAAGGCTTTGAGCAGGTGTATAGTGTTGATGGTGGCTTCGAAGCCTGGCAGCGCGCTCAACTGCCGACAGAATCTAATTTAGGATAGCGGTATGCATAAACTCATCTCCCTCAATCATCCAAGAATGGCGCAGGCATTTATTGACTATATGGCTTCACGCCAGATCGATATCAAAATGATGCCGGAGGGAGAAGGGCAGTTTGCACTGTGGTTAACTGACAGCCAATATCAAATCGAAGCAGAAGCGGAACTGGAACAGTTTCTTGAGAATCCCAATGCGAGTAAGTATCAGGCTGCCTCGTGGGATATGGCGGAGACGCGACAAAATCACTTTAAATACCAGTCACCAAGTATGCTGGCGATGGTAAAAGCGAAAGCAGGCCCGCTAACGCTCTTGGTCATGGCGGTCTGTGTTGTCATATTTGCTCTCCAGCAACTTGGTGCCGGAAAGGCCGTGTTTGCTGCGCTCCATTTCCCAGCATTCTCTCACCAGGAGTGGCAGTTATGGCGTTGGTTTAGCCACGCTCTCTTACACTTTTCAGTCATGCATATCGCCTTTAACTTATTGTGGTGGTGGCAACTGGGGGGCGATATAGAACAAAAGCTGGGCTCTGGCAAGGTGCTGCAACTGTTTTTGCTATCCGCGGCACTATCAGGCATTGGCCAATTCTGGGTTGAAGGTGCGAATTTCGGTGGTTTATCTGGCGTAGTGTATGCGTTGGTGGGATATCTATGGGTGGTGGGTTATAAAGCCCCACAATTGGGTCTGGGGATGCCAAAGCCCATCATCGGATTTATGCTTGTTTGGTTAGTTCTCGGGTTTGTTCAGCCTTTTATGGCCATAGCCAATACGGCTCATCTTGTAGGCCTACTATCTGGTGTGCTGATGGGAGCGGTGGATGCTGGGCGGGCTAATTCACGCAGATAAAGAAAACGGCGTATGCACGCCGTCCATCCTTAGACGATTTACTGGTAGAGGTATTTTGTGAAGAGCAGATCGGCGATGATTGTTTTGCCTGTTTCTGGCAGTAGAGTCGCGTTGAGTTGTTCGACCAAGGTTTTACGTAAATCTTCACGTCCTGCTAATGACGTAATGGTCTCTTCAGACTGCTTCCCTAATAGCTCAATTACAGCATCGCGAATTAAGGGTTGATGTAATTCAATCACGGCAAGATCCGTTTGACTGGCAACCATGATGTCGATTCGAACCTGTATATAACCCAACTTTTTACCTTTAGTGAAAAAATTGGTGGTTAAATCAGGTTCAAGGGTGAAATAAGCCAGTTTGGGGACGCCTTCTTCTTCCGCTATCGCAGGGAGACTGATCAACAGACTCCAAGCGACAAAAATTTGGGCTAGGTAACGTTTAATCATATTTATAACTTTTCTTTCTTCCAATCACGATACTCGAATCGCCAGAGTCTTGTTACAATAGAGCATCTATTTGTAATGAAAATGCGTTAAGCACTCGTTGTGGTGGTTAACATCAGAGATCGAAGCTTTATTGTACGCTGATAAGGCTACTTATTGAATACTAGTATGAATCAATCGACTGCGCTTTATTTATCTGCGTTACGCCAAGTTGAATGGCAGGATCCAGAGTATTTTAGCTTCCCTACACAAAGTGCAAAAAAGTGGTTGTTAGAACAGGGCTCACTGTCACGTTTATTAGAGTCTTATTGCCAATCTTTAACTGTCGACTTACTGCACAACAAGATTGTCAAAGCGGAAAAACTGAACTCACAAGAAATTGCGCTTCTTGCTCAAGAAGAGTGCTTGTTGCGCAAGGTTGTTCTCAAAGGCGATGGCTGCGCTTGGGTTATTGGGAGAACGTTAATCCCTCATTCGTCAATGTTGGAGCAAGAGTATGACTTGGCTCAGCAAGGAGAAATCCCCCTTGGACTAACGGTATTTAGTGCCAGCAATGTCAAACGGGACGCCTTGCAGGTTGGGGTCGTTGAAGTTGATGAACAACCCTTACTCGCTCGCCGCTCACGGTTGTGGATGAATCACAAACCATTGTTAGTTGCAGAACTATTTTTGCCTACAGCGCCCATCTACTCAGGGGAGAGTGTTTGAATGACGGCGGATAAAGCGCTGGCTTATTGGCAACTTATGCGCATGGATAAGCCGATTGGAACCTTGTTGCTATTGTGGCCAACACTTTGGGCATTGATTATTTCTGCTCAAGGGATGCCAAGTTTAAAGGTTCTACTGGTTTTTGTTTTGGGTGTTATTTTTATGCGTGCGGCGGGTTGTGTGATTAATGACTTTGCTGATCGTAAGGTTGATGGCCATGTTAAGCGCACCAAACAGAGACCTTTGCCTTCTGGTCGAGTGACTTCAAAGGAAGCTTTGGCTCTCTTTGCTCTCTTGGCCGTCAGTTCATTTGCTTTAGTGTTGAGTATGAATACGCTGACAATTCAGCTCTCTTTTGTCGGTATTGTTCTTGCCTTCATCTATCCGTTCATGAAGCGTTTTACTCACCTGCCGCAGCTCTTTCTTGGGCTAGCGTTTAGTTGGTCGATTCCGATGGCATGGGCTGCACAAGCGAATGAAATGCCAGTGATGGTTTGGTTTATATTCGCCATTAATGCACTGTGGACGATTGCTTACGATACTCAGTATGCGATGGTTGATAGAGATGATGACCTTAAGATTGGTATCAAGTCGACGGCAATCCTATTTGGACGATTTGATAAGATGGTGATCGGTTCCCTTCAGCTTGTCACCTTGGTGATGCTGATGTTTGTTGGCACTTGGTATCAACTTGGATCTAGCTACTACTGGAGTCTGCTGGTGGTAGGGGCACTGTTTGTGTTCCAGCAGCATCTTATTCGTCACCGTGATCGTGACCTTTGCTTCAGAGCCTTCTTAAATAACAACTATGTCGGAATGGTCATCACCATAGGGTTATTTATCGCATTTTGGTAAAAGAAAGGCATCCATAGGATGCCTTTTTATTGTCACTTTATTTGTTTTCTGCGGTTTGGCAGATACTTTCTCTGATGGTCAAACGTACTTCAGGATAAAGCATAGAGTAGAGAAGGCTCGCAAGAGCTTGGCTTTTCTCTATGTCACAGTTGCCATCCACATCAAGATACGCTTGTTGTTTTAGGGTTGTGAACAGCGCCGAAAAGACACCTTTATCGAAAAATTCTGGTGCGTTGATTCCGTGCAGGCGACCTAGGCGTTGAGCAATGTCCTGACTCTTCTGCTCAAGATCTGATTTACCTAAATCAGGGCTAGCAACTAATAAATTTAGAGCGATTGCGTAGCGTTGCAGTGTTTCAGTAATCGTGCGTCCAAGTAGCACAAGCACTTGAGTATTAGCTTGATTGATCGCGACGTTTTGTTCGCTATCGATCGTAACGAGTCCCTGATGTGCAAGCTCTTCAATGTAGGATTCCGTTAGCTCATCCAAGTTTTCCTGTTCAATGCTCAGGAAAAGCTCCTGCTTGAGGAATGGGTAAACCAAGGCGACATTCTGTTTGATCTGCTTCAGCGAAAGTTTTTGATGGCGAACCAACATCTGAGCGATAAGTGATGGCAGAGCCAGCAAATGAATGATGTTATTTCGATAGTAAGTCATCAAGATCGATTGATTACGATCCAGTGACACAATCTCGCCCATGCTGTCTGATTCGATAATAAACTTATCGAGTGACTCGGCATGCTTGACCAATGCTTCTGCACTATCTTCCGGTACCGTATAGGTTGTCGAGTATGGAACGTTTTTTAAGATCGACAAGTAGCAGTCAATTTGGCTAACTAAATTGTCACGAGAGAGTGCTCGCTGACGAGAAGCCAATAATGCTGTCGCACACAGAGTTAGGGCATTGGTTGCCGCCGCGTCGTTGATATGTGTCATCATCTTAGTCGCGAGATCATTCACCACAGGGTTTAGCCACTGAGGCTTACTGCTGCCCATGGCATCGATATCTTTGGTCCACTCAGGGGCTTTTTCATTCAAGTACTGGTTAAGCGGAATGGGCTCACCAAAGTTGACATAGCCTTGGCCAAAGTTGCGTAGTTTACGGATTGTGCGTAACACTAGGCCTGCGTTTTCTTTTTCTTTGCGCTTTCCGCGTAACTCTTTTGCGTAAGTGCTCACTTCCATTACATGCTCATAACCGATATAGACTGGCACCAGCGTTACTGGGCGGTTGAGGCCACGTAGCATCGCTTGGATAGTCATCGCCA
This sequence comes from Vibrio sp. M250220, assembly GCF_036533795.1. Lineage (NCBI taxonomy): Bacteria > Pseudomonadati > Pseudomonadota > Gammaproteobacteria > Vibrionales > Vibrionaceae > Vibrio > Vibrio sp. M250220. The sequence goes on from NZ_JATABI010000031.1 coordinate 39,517, forward strand.
GCATACCAGTTTTTGCTTGTAGCAAACGACCTGTGCGTGAACGACCGCCTTCACTGAAATATTCTACGGAGTAACCTTTGGCGAAAAGTTCTGCCAAGTACTCGCGGAAGATGGTGGAATATAGCTTATTACCCTTAAAGCTACGGCGAATAAAGAAAGCACCACCGCGACGGAAGATAGGCCCTGCTGGGAAGAAGTTTAGGTTAATGCCTGCTGCGATATGCGGCGGCACCATGCCTTCACGGTACAGTACGTAGGACAGCAGTAAGTAGTCCATATGGCTTCGGTGACAAGGAACATAAACAATTTCATGTCCGTCTTGAGCCAATTTTCGCACCGTAGCGGCGTTGGTAATGTTTAAACCTTGGTAGATACGGTTCCAAAGCCAGCCAAGCAGACGTTCGCCATTCTTAATTAGTGAGTAAGAGAAGTCTGCAGCGATCTCATCCATAATGGCGTGCGCTTCTTTACGCGCTTTCTCAATTGAGATGTTCTTTGATTTGGCTTCGTCTTCGATGGCCTTTTCAATGGCTTTAGATTTCATCAGACGATCAAATAATGCCTGACGACTTGGCAGATTAGGGCCTGATGCAGCAAGCTTTTGACGCGAAAAGTGAATACGCGCTACGCGGGCAAGTTTGTGTGCGATTGAAGCCTCCGTACCGTGCGAGTCCGCCATGTAGCGGAGTGAAACTACCGGGCTAATACGTACCAAGCAATCACGACCCGCGAACAAAACCGCTTTCGCTTTTTGTGGCCCATTGAGTGACTGGAGATAAGGTTTTTGTCGTGACTCTTTACCCGGTTTACGGCCCCAAAGAACGGTGGTCGGAATGACTTGAACATCGAGCTCTGAATCAAACTTATGCAGTTCCAGCAGATCGGAGAATAGAGTGATCGATTCGTTTGGTACATCTTGATCGTTGCCCATCACGGTTTGTCGGGCTGAGGTAAACACATAGCGGTTAAACTGTTTACCATTAATTTCTACAGGCTCAAGGGGATCAGGTAGGCCCAGCGCAATGACTTGTTTTTGCAGTGCAAGCAAGTCGACACCTGAGCGATACGGCAAAGCGTAAATAATCGGCTTGTTAATATCGATGCTATGATCTTCAATAGGGTTTGAAGGAATTGTTGTCCCTTTAACCAGTACTGACATAGGCAGCTTTAGCAAGGAACGCGATAACATTCGTCCAGAAGACATAAGGTTCTTAGCCTCAAAAATAGATGATTTGCATAAGCACATTTCCAGTTCTGTAACTATAGAAGTGGGGATGTGCCCAAGCGTGTATTTTTATAGGTGGCAAGGATAACAGAAACTGGTCGAACCTTTTACTTATTATTGATTATGAAAACATCAATTTTTGCGCCCATAGCTCGATTAAATAAATAGCAAAGAGAGAGAAGCTTGCAACCTAAAACCACTCATGGATTAAAACGACTCAAAAACGCGACACGCTATTCCTGTCAGGGTCTCAAGGCGGCGTTTAAAAATGAGCCTGCATTTCGTGAAGAAATATTACTGGCAGCCTTGATGATTCCAGTCGCTATTTTGTTAGGAGAGAACCAGTGGCAAAGGATTCTGCTGATTGCAACTGTTGTGCTGGTTTTGATCGCTGAACTGTTTAACAGTGCCATTGAGGCCGTAGTAGATAGAATCGGAACTGAGCAACATGAAATGGCGGGTTTAGCAAAAGATTTAGGCTCAGCATCAGTAATGGTGACCATGTTGTTAACGGGTTATGTATGGTTAGACATTCTGTTCTTTTAAGCAGAACGGGGTGACCATGCTAACTTACTAAAAAACAATCAATTGGCTTTTCATTTCGCCAAACACTGGATATACTCACAGTTAACTGTATAAAAAGACAGGTGACTTATGAAGCCGTTAACGCCCCGCCAACAACAAGTTTTTGACCTCATCAAGAGTAAAATTGATGACACTGGTATGCCACCGACGCGCGCTGAAATTGCACGCGAACTTGGTTTCCGTTCAGCAAATGCTGCTGAAGAACATTTAAAAGCCCTTGCGCGTAAGCAAGCGATTGAGATTATTCCAGGGGCTTCTCGTGGTATCCGTATCTTGTTAGAAGACGCGGCTAATGATGATCAGGGTCTACCACTGATTGGTCAGGTTGCTGCTGGGGAACCTATCCTTGCTCAAGAGCATGTAGAGACGCACTACCAAGTTGATCCTAGTATGTTTAAGCCGCAAGCCGATTTCTTGCTTCGTGTTAATGGTGAGAGTATGAAAGATATCGGTATCATGGATGGTGATTTACTTGCTGTTCATAAGACTCAAGATGTGCGTGATGGGCAAGTTGTTGTGGCTCGAGTGGATGATGACGTGACAGTAAAGCGCTTAGAACGCAAAGGCTCTACGGTTCTGCTTCACGCAGAGAACGAAGAGTTTGAACCGATCAAAGTGGACTTAACTTGTCAGCAATTGACCATCGAAGGTTTGGCTGTCGGCATCATCCGCAATACGGATTGGATGTAATGACTCTTCTTGAGAGTTATTCTCACTTGTTGATTTTGTAATTGATATTCATTATCATCTGAATTCTGGCTACGGAAGGAAGATGATAATGGCCGTCAATCACGCATCAACGAAACATCGCTATCAGATCCCGACAAATTTACTGCAACCATTATGGCTTCGTAGCCGAGAAAGCTTGGTTGACAATGGATTGGTCTATGATCCTATCGCTGCGCGTGCGTGCCAGCGTTGTCATCTTGCCCCCGACTGTTTTTCTGGTGATATTGACCAAAAACAGCTGCTTCATGTCACGCTAACTCAATTGTGCGATCAGCAAGTCTCGGATTTTATAAGACGTAATCCAGATGGTTGGATTGTGAATGTGGGTGCCGGTCTCGATACTCGTTTTTACCGCGTCGATAATGGTCGGTGCCACTGGCTAGAATTAGATGTGACTGAAAATCTACTTTGGCGTCAGAAACTGTTTCATGCTAGTGAACGTTACCACCACATTTGCGGCAGCGTTGATGAGCTGAGTTGGCTGGAACAGTTACCTATTCCAGAAAAAACACCAGTCCTGATTGTTTGTGAACATGCTTTGCTTGATTGTAATGCGCAGCAAATCGCGAAGTTTGTTCAAGCTCTAGGTTGTCACTTCGACTCTGCCCGTGCCTGTATGGTGCTAGCGGGAGATCTCACTCAGTCCAAACTAGGCCAAAAGCTAGGGGCTGTTCATTATGCTCATGGGTATAGTGATCCTGGCGAGGCATTACTTGGTTACTTGCCATGGGCTCGCTGGGCAAAAACCTATTCACCACTCGAAAGAGATTGCGGACGCTGGAAACTGTGGCACCGCTGGATCACCAAACTCAGTTTTATAAAGCAGAGATTAACACCGGTAGTGGTTCAGCTTCGCTGGTGATCTCGTTACACTTGTCACTCTGATGTTTATTGAGTGACAACGTGCAAATACTCCAGATCCTATCTAATCGCGCTATCCATAAACAAGTATTGCTGCTTGCTATTCCTATGGTGCTTTCCAATATCACCGTCCCTTTATTGGGATTGGTTGATGCTGCTGTTATCGGCCACTTAGAACATGCTTGGTATTTGGGAGGTGTTGCGTTAGGCAGCACGATGATCAGTGTGACTTTTTGGCTACTCGGTTTTCTGAGAATGTCGACGACGGGGCTCACTGCTCAAGCCTATGGAGCGAAAAGTGCTCACCAATTGGGCTTGGTTTTCAGTCAAGGCATGAGTATGGCCTTGATGTTTGCTTCGCTATTTCTGTTATTTCATCAATTTGTCGCTGAGTGGATATTTAGTTTTAGTGATGCCAGCGAGCAGGTTAAGCAATATGGTGCTCAGTACTTTGCTGTTCGCGCCTGGAGTGCCCCAGCTGCGCTGGTCAACTTTGTGATATTAGGCTGGCTGCTAGGAACCCAAAATGCCAAAGCACCTATGTGGATGGTGATCATTGCTAATGTGGTGAATATCGTGCTCGACGTGCTGTTTGTGATCGGTTTGGGCTGGAAAGTTGAGGGTGCGGCGCTGGCCTCCGTCATTGCCGATTACACAGGGATGATTTTTGGTCTCTATTGTGTGTGGCGTAAGTGGCGAGTTGAACGTTTACCGCCTGTGTGGGTACTGCTCAAAGACACCACTCAAGGTTTAGCGCGTTTTGTTAAACTCAATCGCGATATCTTCCTTCGCTCATTATGCCTGCAAGCTGCATTTACTTTTATGACCTTTCAAGGGGCAAGCTTTGGTGATGAAATTGTCGCGGCTAATGCGGTTTTGATGAGTTTCCTAATGACAATTTCGTATGGTATGGATGGCTTCGCTTATGCGATGGAGGCGATGGTCGGCAAAGCGATTGGGGCAAAAGACAAACAGCAGTTGAGCCATTCTTTACTCGGAACCTTCTTTTGGAGTTTTGTGATCTGCTTTTTGCTGACAGTGGTGTTTGCTATCGCCGGATCGAGCTTGATCGGAATGATCACAGATATCCCTCAGGTACAGACTATTGCTCTTGAATACTTACCTTGGTTAATCGCGATGCCAATGGTTTCTATGTGGTGTTTCTTACTCGATGGCGTTTTTATCGGTGCAACCAAAGGGGCGGAGATGCGCAATAGCATGTTTATTTCGACCTGTACTTTCTTTGTGGTGTTCTATCTGCTGGCCTATCTAGAGAATCATGCACTATGGTTGGCTATGTTGAGTTTCATGGCCGTAAGGGGAATGTCGCTTGCACTGATATTAGTTAATCAGTGGCGACAAAACAGATTTCTCGCTTAATTATTCTTTGAATCTATCGCCGAGCTTAGTGCTCGGCTTTTTGTATTGGCTCACTATTATTACTTATATGTAAAAATCATTTTCAAAATGACTGGATTATCATGGTCGTTGAAATGCCTAAAATAACTTCCAACAAAACGACGCAGCATTGAGACGCGAGCTCAACTACGCTTATTGCGTCATAACAAATCCCTACTTTGAAGGAAACCCCAATGGCACTTGAACTGAAACCGGGTCAAACTCATATCAAATCGAAAGCGATGGTTGCATGGGCAGCTGGCGCACCACTAAAAATGGAAGAAGTTGATGTTCAGCTTCCCAAAGCGGGTGAAGTACTTGTTCGTATTGTGGCGACTGGTGTATGTCACACAGACGCTTTTACTTTGTCTGGTGACGATCCAGAAGGCATCTTCCCTGCAATCCTCGGCCATGAAGGTGGTGGTATTGTTGAGATGGTGGGCGAAGGTGTAACCAGCGTTGAAGTGGGTGATCATGTTATTCCACTATACACAGCTGAATGTGGTGAATGTAAGTTCTGTAAATCAGGTAAAACTAACCTATGTCAGGCTGTTCGTGAAACTCAAGGAAAGGGTTTAATGCCAGACGGTACAAGTCGTTTCTCCATTAATGGTGAAACAATTTTCCACTACATGGGTTGCTCTACTTTTTCTGAGTACACCGTACTGCCAGAAATTTCACTGGCTAAAGTCAACAAAGAAGCACCACTTGAAGAAGTGTGTCTTCTGGGATGTGGCGTAACAACGGGTATGGGTGCTGTCTTAAACACGGCTAAGGTTAAGCAGGGCGATACTGTGGCTATCTTTGGGCTTGGTGGTATTGGTTTATCGGCGGTCATTGGTGCTCGTATGGCTGGCGCAAGCCGCATCATTGGCATTGATATCAATGAAAGTAAGTTCGAACTAGCAAAACAATTGGGTGCGACCGATTGTATTAACCCGCAAAAGTTTGATACGCCAATTCAAGAAGTTATCGTTGAAATGACGGATGGCGGTGTCGACTACTCATTTGAGTGTATTGGTAACGTCAACGTTATGCGTCAAGCACTAGAGTGCTGTCACAAAGGCTGGGGTGAATCGGTGATTATTGGTGTCGCTGGTGCTGGACAAGAAATCTCTACTCGTCCATTCCAGTTGGTTACTGGTCGAGTATGGCGTGGTTCAGCATTTGGTGGTGTGAAAGGTCGTTCAGAGCTACCTGAAATTGTTGAACGCTACATGGTTGGTGAGTTCGGTCTGCAAGAATTCATTACTCATACGATGGGTTTGCAAGACGTGAATGAAGCATTTGAACTGATGCACAGAGGTGAGTCTATTCGTACTGTACTTCACATGGATAGATAACGTTTCACGCTTAAGTTTTAACGCCCTGAAACAGGGGCGTTAACTTTCTAATTTATCAAAATCGCTTTTCCCCATGAGGTTGTTATGACCATTGAGAATATTAGCCAAGCCAAAGTATTCGGTGGTTGGCACAAACAATACACACATCAGTCTGTCCGACTGAATTGCGCAATGCGTTTTGCGATTTTTTTACCGCCGAAAGCGTCGAAGAGTAGCCCCGTCCCCGTGCTCTATTGGCTTTCTGGATTGACGTGTACAGATGAAAACTTCATGCAAAAAGCGGGAGCATTTCGTCGTGCAGCAGAGTTAGGCATAGCGATTGTTGCGCCAGATACCAGTCCACGCGGTGACGATGTTGCTGATGATGATGGGTATGATCTTGGGAAAGGCGCGGGCTTCTATCTCAATGCTACGCAAGAGCCTTGGTCTCGCCACTATCAGATGTACGATTATGTGGTTGATGAGCTGCCTGCATTGATTGAAGCAAATTTTCCCGTATCTAAAGAGCGTTCTATTTTTGGTCATAGCATGGGGGGACACGGTGCGTTGACTATTGGTTTGAAGAACAGTGAGAAATATCGCTCGATTTCAGCGTTTAGCCCGATCAGTAATCCGATGCAATCACCGTGGGGGCAGAACGCGTTTACTGCTTATCTTGGTAATGATTTCGAAACATGGAGACAGTACGATGCGAGTGAATTGCTCAAAAAGGCGAAGTCTCAGCTGCCGATTCTGGTTGATCAGGGCGATGCAGATAGTTTTTTAGTCGAACAGCTTAAACCAGAAGTGCTGGTTGCTGCGGCACAAGAGCATGGTTCAGATGTCGAGGTTCGCCTTCAACCGGGTTATGACCATAGTTACTACTTCATATCCAGCTTTATTGATGAGCACATTGATTTCCATGCCTCTTACCTAATTCAGAAGCATAGCTAAATATTTAAGCCTGCATACAATGCAGGCTTAATTCGTTTCGGTGCTTAGAACAATCGGTTTAAACCATTGAGAGCGGCAACTCGGTACGCTTCCGCCATGGTTGGATAGTTAAAGGTGGTGTTAACGAAGTACTCAATCGTATTCGCTTCGCCTTTCTGTTCCATGATGGCTTGACCGATGTGAATGATTTCAGCGGCACGCTCACCAAAACAGTGAATACCCAAGATCTCTTTGGTTTCGCGATGGAATAGAATCTTTAAGCTACCAATATCTTTCCCTGCAATTTGCGCACGAGCCAAATGTTTGAATGATGAACGTCCAACCTCATACGGAACCTTGGCCGCCGTCAGCTCTTGTTCAGTTTTACCTACCGAACTGATCTCTGGAATGGTGTAGATGCCGGTTGGGATATCATCAATCAAATGGCCTTCTGCTTGGCCTTTCGTTATTGCTTGAGCAACAAAACGGCCTTGGTCGTAGGCGGCACTGGCTAGGCTAGGGTAACCAATCACGTCACCAACAGCATAGATGTGTTCCACTTCAGTCTGATAGTTTCCATCAACCTTAAGTTGACCACGAGAGTCTGCCTCTAGACCAACTGCTGAAAGATTGAGTTTATCCGTGTTACCTGTACGACCATTCGCGTAAAGGATACAGTCAGCTCGCATCTTCTTACCTGATTCCAAGTGAACGATGACACCATCTTCGGTTCCTTCGATTTTTTCAAAGGTCTCATCGTTACGTATCACGACACCACTGTTCCAGAAGTGATAAGAGAGCGCATCAGACACTTCATTATCAAGGAAAGAAAGTAGGCGATCTCGGGTGTTAATTAGGTCAGTTTTAACCCCTAATCCACGGAAAATCGATGCGTACTCACAACCGATCACACCAGCACCATAGATAATGATATGGCGAGGGTCATGCTTTAGGTTAAGGATTGAGTCACTGTCGTAAATGCGTTCATGCATGAAATCGACATTGTCTGGTTGATATGGACGAGAGCCCGTCGCAATAACAAATCGATCTGCACTGTAGGTTTCTTCAGTACCGTCACTTTGCATTACCGCTATCGTGTACTTATCGATGAAACGAGCGCTGCCGAAAATCAACCTACACTGATTGCGGTCGTAAAAGCCTTGACGTAAACGCGTCTGTTTATCGATAACGGATTTTGCATGACCAAGGATATTGGAAAACGTTGAGTGTAAGCTGGTGTTATTGTGGCAGAACAGAGGGTTGCTGTTGAATTCAATGATACGGCTAACTGCATGACGCAGCGCCTTAGAAGGGATGGTTCCCCAGTGAGTACAACCACCACCTACACTGCTTTCTTTTTCTACAATGGCTACATTTAATCCCGCTTTGGTTAATCCCATCGCTGCCCCTTCACCACCGGGACCACTACCAATAACGATTACATCAAAGTGGTTATTCTCCGCCATAGCTTTTTCCTTGTTATATAGTCTTAACATTGCTGTAGCGAGATTTTAACTGATTCCTCAAAGGCGTAAAAGAAAAGCGCACTAGAGAGTCGGTGAGATCACGTAGAATCAAGTAAATAGATTCAAGGGTATGTCGTATGTCTCTAATTCAGGGCGAAAAGATTGAAAATTTGGCCTAACTCGGTTTAATTGCCACTCGGTTGTCAAAGCGAGAGATTATGGGTTATCTCCTTAAGCCAATCGTTGTATATTAAAGGCTACCGTTGAAAGAAAAATAGAAAACAAATATGAAATCCATGGGAATCCGTGCACAGCAAAAAGAAAAAACGCGTCGTTCATTAATTGATGCAGCGTTTAGTCAATTGAGTGCTGATCGTAGCTTCTCCAACTTAAGTTTAAGAGAAGTCGCACGCGAAGCGGGAATCGCTCCAACATCATTCTACCGCCACTTTAAGGATATGGATGAGTTAGGTTTAACCATGGTCGATGAGGGAGGCTTGTTGCTGCGTCAACTTATGCGCCAAGCACGCCAACGCATTGTCAAAGAGGGCAGTGTGATTCGAACTTCGGTTGAAACCTTCATGGAGTTTATCGAAAGTAGTCCAAACGTTTTTCGTCTATTGTTACGTGAGCGATCGGGTACTTCTTTTGAATTTCGTACCGCTGTCGCTCGTGAGATGCAACATTTTGTCGCAGAGATGACAGAGTATTTGATTAGTACCGGGATGACTCGGGACGAAGCTTTTACCCAAGCAGAAGCATCCGTTACCTTGGTCTTCAGCTCAGGTGCAGAAGCTTTAGATTTAGAAAGGCATGAGCGAGATGAACTCGCAGAGCGTCTTATAATGCAATTGCGAATGATAGCCAAAGGGGCTTTCTGGTATCGCAAAGAACGTGAACGTAACCGATTAAAAGGTGGGATAGATTAATGTCGAATGAAACAAACCAAGTTAATCGTGGTTCTGAGAAGAAAACACTCGTATTGGCGCTCGTCGCGGGTATGTGTGGTGATGCCATGTTGTCATGGCTAACTATGAGTGAAGTCTCTTTCTCAATTTTTCCACTGATTGCACTTGTACTATCAGTACAAGCGCTCTACCAAGAGTACCTACGTAACCCTGTCTCTGAAGATATCCCGCTGGTGGGTCTAGCGTGTTTCTTTGTCGGAGCATTTGGCCATTCCGCGTTTGTCAAAGCGCAATACCCAGATGCCGGCTCAAATATGTTGGCAATCTTCATCACCTTAGGTTTGCTACTATGGGTTGCAAAGAAACTGGGTTTTCTAAACGCAGTCACTAAAGCAGAATCTTAATCTGCCATACTCTAGAGACAAAAAAACGAGCCACTTAGGCTCGTTTTTTATTTTCAGCCCTAAACCACCTACTTCAGTAGGTGGTTATCATCCGTTTCGGCTTTGCCTGTAAAACTACTCATGCTAAATGCGTCTTTGATTTTTCCAGAAGTCAAAGAGGACAAATAACATGAGTAGATACAATCAAGCTTC
>NZ_JATABI010000032.1:0-48391 GCF_036533795.1 Vibrio sp. M250220
AAAATCAAGCATTATCGAGCAATATCCACTAGATATGACAAGTTGAAAAGGAACTATGCCAGCATGGTATCGCTGGCATTTATGTTAATGTGGCTACCAATGTATTGCTGAGCATAAAACGTACAGCAAAGATCAACACGCCCTAGTCATCACTTGAAGTAGCTTTTCCCATCGTTTATCAGTTAGTATTGTCCTTGGCATGGTGAACTCAGTTGTGATTTGTTTTTGGCGAAATGATTATAACCTTCACCATGTCGTTTAAAAAATCATCACGAAAGATCAACAGACCCTAGCGACTTGAAATAATGTGTCTAGGATTAATTGAAAAGTAGCATGAAAAATTAAGATAATTCATTTCATGTGAATTATATGTTTTAAATGTGTATTAAATTGGTAAATAACAAAAGGGGGCGAGGGCCCCCTTTATGTTTTAGTAGTCGCTCACGTGTTTCTGGTTACGGTGAGCATTTTGCACTCTCTTGTAATATTTAGTCTGTTGTTTATATGTGGCTCGTTTTTGCGCAATAGTTGCACTGTTGTGCTGTTGCTCACGGATAAGTTTAAGGTAGTTATTCAGCCTTCTTTGCTCGAGATGACCCGATTCAATCGCTTGACGAATACAGCAACCCGGTTCGTCTTGGTGTTGGCAGTCTGAGAAGCGGCATTGTGCAGCAAGAGATTCTACGTCAGAGAAGGTTTCTGCAACGCCATCGGCACAGTCAACCAACTGGAGTTCGCGCATTCCAGGAGTATCAATGAGCACTGCGCCGCTTGGCATGAAATGCAAAGAACGACTCGTTGTCGTATGGCGCCCTTTACTATCACTCTCCCTGATTCCACCCGTTTGTTGCGCCTGTTGCTGCAATAAACTGTTGACTAAGGTTGACTTGCCGACCCCTGAAGAGCCCATAAACGCGACGGTTTTACCGCTGTTACACCAAGCAAGAAGACGTTGACACTGTTGATAGTCCAATGCATTGACTGACTCTACCATTAGCAGAGGGTCTAGCTTTTGAACTTGTGTTTTTTTCTCATCGAGTTGCTCGGTTAGGTCTGCTTTCGTCAAGACGATAACAGGATCTACCTCTGCTTCATGTGCGATAGCCAAGTATCGTTCGATCCGGCTGAGGTTGAAGTCATCATTCAATGAGCAAACAATAAACAGCGACGTCACATTTGCGGCAATGAGTTGTTCAGAGACTTTACTGCCGGCCGCTTTGCGTTGAAAGAGCGACTGACGCTCTAACAGACGGACGAATCGCGAGTCAACATCGAGCAAAACCCAGTCACCTACCGTCATGGAAGGTAGAGACTTGTGAATTTCTAAGTTGATTTCGCCTGACTCACACAGCAACTTATATCCGCTTCGATGGTGCTCAATGACTCGAGCGGCGATTCGTTGGTGTTCGATATCTTCAAGTGTTAACTGTTGCTGGAAAAGATTGTTCCAGCCAAGTGTCGTTAATGACATTGCTGGTTGTGCTTTGGTATTCATATATGCCCCAAGCTTACAGAAAATCTGTATCTATTAATTAGATTTGCTAGGGTCTAAGACCCCGGTTTGATATACACCGGGCAATGAGAAGGGAAGGGGAGTTTTAATTAACCAAGCTTCGCCGTTCCTGCCGGGTGGGTTGTTAGTACAATCATCGTATCCTCCTATGGAACTGTTTCAGTTTTGTGCAATTCTAGCAAAAGAGGAGGGCGAATGCCCACCTCTGCTCGTCACTATTTTTAGTGCTTGTGTTGCATTCCGCTCATGACTTTTTTCACTGGTGCGGTGAACGTGTATTGTTCACCATTCGCGAACGTGAGTTGGACGTCGATTTCTTGATTTTCCGCTAGTGGCTGTTTGAGATCGAATAACATGATGTGCAAGCTACCCGGTTTTAACTCAACTTTTCCTTTCGCAGGGATGGTAATGCGGTCAATCTGACGCATTTTCATGACTTCACCCTCTTTAATCACATCGTGAAGTTCAACCTTGCCTGCCGCTTCGGTTGTAGCAGAGACAATATAGCGCTCTTGTTCACCTCTGTTCATAAACTCACCGAATACGGCGCTCGTAACGGCTGTTGGTGGCGTCGCGCGCGCATAAGCGTGATGTGCCATGATGTCCATTTTAGCGTGAGCCAGTGGGCTTAGAACCAATGTTGCTAGTAAGAGGGCTTTAAGTTTCATTCAACTATCCTTCTGAGATAACAGTTTTAAAGGTTTCGACCAGCGGAGCTGGTGTCAGTGTGTGTGGCACTTTGGTAATCAATGTGCCATCTGGTTTTAGGAAATAGAAATAAGAGCTGTGATCGAGCGTGTATTTCAACTGCGAGTTTTCTAACTCGGTCTTGCGAAAAATAACGCCATATTTATGGGCAAGCGGTGTCGTTACTTCAAGTGGCGCAGATACCCCCTCGATCATCGGGTGGAAATATTGTGCGTACTTGTAAGAATCAGAGGCGGCATCACGCTCCGGATCAAGGGAAATAAATATTGGCCGAAACTGTTTTTTCACCTCGTCATCGACTTGGTTTAACGCCCCCGCTAACATGGCAAGCGAAGTTGGACAAACGTCAGGACAGCGAGTGAAGCCAAAGTAAACAACGCGTATACGTGAATCCTGGCTGTCGAACAGGTCAACAGGCTGATTATTTTCTCCAAATAACACCACCTTCGAATCAGATTGTTCTACTGACGCTGATTTAGGTTGTTGATCAAGGTAGCTTTTTAGCCCAAAACCGAGCACAAATGCGACGACTAAAATTAACGACCAATTACGACTCATCGTTCCATCCTTATTGAGATTTTTATTGATTCTTTGCTATCGCTGACCGTACCATACCAAGTCATTGCCCCGGTTGTGCAAACAGGCAGGATTATCTGACCAGAAAAGCCACCTTGTGGGGTTTTATCCAGCTTGAAGACCACGGTTCCCATGTCCATTTCATACCCTTGCAGGGACAAGAGAAGATATTCACTGTCGGATTGCGGCCAAGTAACATCGATTTGGGTTGGGACTAATGGCTGACTGGTATCTTTGTCGACATATATCGCCACTTCGTTATGTTGGCAGCTGTTGGTTGTTAGTAAACAGTATTGATCAAGAGAAATTGATTGTTTAGTCGATTGGAACCAAGAAATTAGGTCACTGGCAAAGAACCCGCCACCAAGAGCGGCAATGATTAGCAGTAACTTTGCAATGGTAGGCATGATGTCCATCTCTAGGATTTATAGCGAGTGCAATGCTAGCACATAACGCCATAAATCTATGAGATAACGAGTAAAAATGTGCTCATTATCAAGCCTAGCGAGCTTGACTGTTCTTGATACCATAGATGGCGTGATCGAGAATACGTGATCCAATTTTTTCCTGATTAGTCAGGATTCCTTCTAACGTCATTCCGACCCTTTCAGCCACCTGTCGACTGGCTCGGTTATCTACTGCGGCAGAAAGTTGTACTTTCTCTAGCTGTAGTTGCTCAAACGCATATGTAATCAGGAATGTGACGACTCGAGTCATGATTCCTTTGCCTTGATGGTACTGAGATAGCCAATAGCCAACTTCAGCACATAGCGTATCGGAATTGATGCTGTTGAAACTGCAGTTTCCAACCAGTTCTCCCCGATAGAAAATCGCACAAGTCATAGATTTTCCATCTGCATACTCGTGCAACGCTCGTTGAACAAATAGGCGAAAATCTTGCTCACTATTGCAGTGCTGAGGCCATGCCAACCATTGTGACAGATAGTCTATCTGTTCTTGAATCAAAGATGTGTACTGTGGTGCGAACGATTCTTGGACAAGGGCGATGGAAATATCGTCATCGATTTTTTGGCTAAACATAGTGTCTCATTTGCATATTTGTTTCGGTCTAAACTAACAGACTTAAAAGGTGATTGCTATATGCTCAGATTGTTGATGCGAAGAGTTCGTTCACCTATCAGCATTCGTTACACGTAGCCCAGCTGACCGAGTTTATGGCTCGAAAATTGGGGTACTCCAACCAAACTAGTCGAACGCTTTATCTCGCTGGTCTGATTCACGATATTGGCAAGCTTAAAACGCCAAGCTCTATCTTGCATAAACCGAGTGCACTGACTGATGAGGAGTATGCGTGTATTAAGCGCCATGCTACGGACTCTAGGCATGCGTTACAAAGTATGTTTACTAACTCGAAAGTGATTCAGTGGGCCTCTAACCACCACGAGAGACTTGATGGGTCAGGTTATCCTCTAGGACTGACAGCCGAAAGCTTAGATGGCCCTAGCCGACTGGTTGCGGTTGCAGACGTTTTTCAAGCACTCACTCAGTCGAGACCCTATCGAGCAGGTTTGCCGCTGGAGAATGCAATCAGCATTATTGGTGACTTAGTTGATAAAGGAAAGTTAGATAAGCAAGTGTTTGGCTGCTTGGTCGCAAACGCCGCAGAGTGTTACCGAATCTCAATTGGGCAGTCTTACGATGAGCCAGTGGTCGCATAGCCGCTGGCACAGATAAAATTACTGCTTGTTGATAAAGGCTTTGAAGCGAGCTTGAGTCTCCGCGTCGGCCTTGCTGTACCAAAAATGGAGCATCTCTTCAGCGGTATTGTCTCCAACTTGAACGTTTTTCTGATCCAGTTTAGCTGGAAGAGTGACGGCAACCACTGCGGTAGTTGAAACTGCCGCAACTCCGCCTCTTCGGTTGTAATCCGCCAGTTCAATTTGATGGTTGCGCCCAATCTGCATACCATCTTTCACCAGTTTGTCTTGCTTCATTTCGATCGCTTGCCCACTGGTATCGATCAATGCCCATTCAAGGTTACGAATTTGCTTCGCGCCGTCGTGCTCGTTGCGATATTTAGGTAAGTCAAACTCGAGCTGAGTCTCACTTGCGGTAAAGGTACCAATGATGGGATCGCTTTCTAGAATGATGCGGTCTTTGCCTTGATCGAAATAGGGCTGGTACTTGAACAAAATTTGGTTTTCACCATCGGGTAGGGTCAGGGTCTTGGTGGCCGAAAAAATACTGCCGGAGACATCGGGTTTACTGTCGTTAACCACCAAAACATCAATGGTGTCTGGAATAGCGATTGTGACATCCGCAGCAGCAGTGGCGCTGATACCTAGCGTTGCAGCGGCAAGTAGTGTTGTTCTAATTTTCATTTTTGTTTCCAAGTAAACAGGCATTTATTGTTTAAGAGAGTGCCTAGCTCACTCAATGATTTCAACAAACAAATGTGAGAAGTTTGAAAAATTCATCAAAGCGTAATGTCACTTATATGAGTGCGCGTTGCGAGTGATAAATTTGAGCTATGTTTCACGGTAACTGGTGTTTTGTTTCCGCTATACTCAATGAAGTGTTCAATGAATCAGGAGGATGATGCTGTGGCATATACAAATATGTTAGACAACAGACTAGTGTTGTCGTCATGGTATAACATTGACTACACCCTATCTTTACTCAATAAAGAGTCAACGTTTCGTTAATTCCCTCAGGTGCGCTCGCGCCTAATTAAATACATCTTAACTAAACTCATTCGCGACATGACATCGCGAATCGAACAGATCTATCTAAAGGAAATTCACAATGAAACGTATCCCAGAACCTTTCCGTATCAAAATGGTTGAACCGATCAAAATGACGACTTATGACGATCGTGTTAAAGCGTTGAACGAAGCGGGATTAAATCCATTTTTGCTTAGAAGTGATGACGTCTATATCGACCTGTTAACCGACTCTGGAACCGGTGCCATGAGTGATAATCAGTGGGCCGGTCTCATGATGGGGGACGAATCGTATGCTGGTAGCCGTAACTACTACAATCTTTGTGCCGCTGTGGAACATTTCTTTGGCTATAAGCTTACCGTTCCTGCCCACCAAGGGCGTGGTGCTGAACAGATTCTATTTCCGGCGCTGATCGAACGTATGAAAGCCGTACGTGGCGGTAAAGATCCGGTTTTTATCTCTAATTATCACTTTGATACAACGGCGGGTCATATTGAGTTGAACGGTGGCAAGGCAATCAACGTGGTTGATAAACATGCCTTTGACACCGCTACGCCATATGATTGGAAAGGTAACTTTGATCTCGACAAGCTCCAATCCGCTATTGCTGAATATGGCGCTGAAAACATCTGTGCCATCATCACTACGGTTACGTGCAACAGCTCGGGTGGTCAACCTGTCTCGATGGCAAACATGCGTGCTGTCTATGAGATTGCGGCAAAGAATGATATTCCAGTGGTGATCGATTCCGCACGCTACTGTGAGAATGCTTATTTTATAAAGCAACGAGAAGCGGGATATCAAGATAAGTCGATTTTAGAAATCATTCGCGAAATGTACCAGTACGGCGACATGCTGACGATGTCTGCGAAAAAAGATCCAATGGTGAATATCGGTGGTCTGTGTTGTATCCGAGATCATGAAGAGTTGTTTCAGGCCGTGCGTACCCGCTGTGTTCCAATGGAAGGGTTCGTTACTTATGGCGGTATGGCGGGACGTGATATGGAGGCCTTAGCTCGTGGTCTGTATGAAGGTGCTGATGAGGACTATCTTCACTATCGTATCAGTCAAGTCGCCTATTTGGGTGAACGACTAAGAGAGGCAGGTATCCCTATCCAGTACCCAACGGGTGGACATGCAGTCTTTGTCGACGCTGCGAAGATTCTTCCACATATCCCAGCCGATGAGTTTCCAGCTCAGGTACTGTGTAATGCTTTATATCTAGAAGCCGGAATTCGAGCTGTCGAGATTGGTTCATTATTGTTAGGTCGTGATCCTGCTACTGGTGAACAGAAAGCATCGGAGCTCGAGCTAATGCGTTTGACGATTCCGCGCCGCGTCTACACCAACGATCATATGGATTACATTGCGGATGCGATTATCGAGTTAAAAGAGCGTGCACATGAGCTAAAAGGGCTTACTTTTGAATATGAACCGCCTGTTCTTCGTCATTTCACGGCGCGGTTTAAGTCGAAATAGTCCGTAAATTCTTGCAAATTTTGCTACTAAATAACTGCCGTACTCTTTGAGTGCGGCAGTTTTATGTATCTCTTTGTTATTGATAAATAGATTTATAGCCTGGAAATTATCTAACAGATCTATCACTATAATACTTAATGCTAACTGTTGGTTTTTGGGGCAATGTCTTATTTGAGATGTAATAACATGATAACAAATTGTTAATTTCTGACTTTCACTCGAAAGTCGTAGTTATCGTCATACCTAAATGACGGAAGTTTCTTAAATACTTGTCGGGATGTTCTCTGTTTTGTGGGGAGCAGATTGAACTCTAATTTTAGAGTCGACAAACAAGGAATGAGAGAAATTAGGTATGAATCGTATAACTTTGTGTGCCGCGAGTATCGTATTGGCGATGTCGGGCATAGCAGTGGCGGCGCCTGCAGTGCCGATAGTGGATAAAAATGGTTCGAATGATCTTCAGTTTTCGAAAATTCAATTAGCAATGGAAACCACTTCTGGCTATGACCAGATGGTCCAATATAGCGAACTGGTCGACATCGCTATTCAGTTTAACCAGTGGAGTAGTAGTGTTACCGGTGACACGTATAAGATCTACTTTGATGGTCAGCAAGTCGCGACTGGTCCGATTAATGGCGCACAAACCGTTGCTAGCTTCACCTATAGCCAAGCTGGTCGTTACCAGCTTACCGTTGAAGCATGTGACGCTACAGTCTGTAGCACCAGTGACCCCGCAGAGATCGTTATTGCTGATACTGATGGCGCTCATTTAGCTCCGTTGCAGATGAACATTGATGCCAATAATAAGTCTTATAATACCGACCCTAATACCGTCGTCGGTACTTACTTTGTAGAGTGGGGTATTTATGGTCGAGACTTCACCGTAGATAATATTCCAGCGGATAACCTTACTCACATTCTTTACGGATTTATCCCAATTTGTGGCCCGAATGAGTCACTTAAAGCGGTAGGCGGAAATAGTTTCCAAGCGCTTACTACCGCTTGTCAGGGAATGTCTGACTATGAAGTTGTCATTCACGACCCATGGGCTGCTTATCAGAAAAGCTTCACTCAGGCAGGCCATGAGTACAGTACGCCAATCAAGGGCAACTACGGTATGTTAATGGCGCTTAAACAGCGTAATCCAGATCTTAAAATCATACCTTCAATTGGTGGTTGGACACTTTCCGACCCATTTTTCGACTTTACCACCAAAGCCAATCGAGACACTTTTGTCGCCTCTGTAAAACGATTCCTGAAGACATGGAAGTTCTATGATGGCGTTGATATTGACTGGGAATTCCCGGGTGGTGGTGGTGCCGCTGCGGATTTAGGTGACCCAGTTAATGATGGTCCTGCTTATATCGCTTTGATGCAGGAACTGCGCGTTATGCTTGATGATCTCGAAGCGGAGACTGGACGCACTTATGAACTGACGTCTGCGATTGGTGTTGGCTACGATAAGATTGAAGATGTCGATTATGGCAATGCAATTCAATACATGGATTACATCTTTGCCATGACCTATGACTTCTATGGTGGTTGGAACAATGTTCCAGGACATCAGACGGCGCTTTACTGTGGCACATTTATGCGCCCGGGCCAGTGTGATGGTAGCGGTGTTGATGAGAATGGTGAAGCATACAAAGGTCCGGCATACACGGCAGACAATGGTATTCAAGCACTGTTGGCACAGGGTGTTCCAGCTAACAAACTTGTGCTGGGTGCGGCGATGTATGGCCGTGGCTGGGACGGTGTGACTCCGGATACCTTGTCCGATCCAACAGACCCAATGACAGGTACAGGTAGTGGTCCTCTGACAGGCACTACTGCTCAAGGTGTCTGGGAAGCGGGTGTGATTGATTACAAAGGCATTAAGTCGTACATGTTGGGTGCGGATAATACTGGCATTAATGGCTTCCAGTATGGTTATGATGATCAAGCACAAGCACCGTGGGTATGGAACCCAAGTACTGGCAAATTAATTACTTTTGATGATTCGCGTTCTGTGATTGCTAAAGGTAACTATGTACGTCAACTTGGTCTTGCTGGTCTTTTCTCTTGGGAACTGGATGCAGATAATGGTGATATCTTAAACGCAATGCATGAGGGTTTGGCTGACGGTAGTGTAACGCCTGATAATCGCAATCCAATTGCTCGCGCCGGAGCGGATGTTACGGTTGTTGGCCCTGCAAGTGTGACACTTGATGGCAGTGCTTCTAGTGATAGTGATGGCAGCATCGTTAGTTACCAGTGGACACAGACGGCGGGTACGTCTGTCAGCCTGAGCGGAGCGGCCTCAGCTTTAGCAAGCTTCGATGTTGTTGAAGTCACTCAAGCGGAAACACTTTCATTCCAATTGAGCGTTACTGACAACGAGGGTGCGGTCGCCACTGATACCGTCAATGTTACTGTTAATCCAGCCGATCAGCCAGTTAAAAACCACGCTCCTGTAGTAGAAGTTTCGGCACCTGCTAATGCAAGTCAGGGGGATGTGGTACAAATTACCGCCTCAGCAACAGATGCAGATAATGATCCTCTTACTTACAGCTGGCAAATCCCGGCGGGTCTAGAGGCGACGATCAACGGAGCGTCAGTGAGTTTTGTTGCGCCAGAGTATAGCCAGGATACTTCATTGATATTCACTGTGTCGGTTAGTGATGGTCAGGCTACGACGGCGGCATCAAGTACGGTTGTTGTCGCTGCCTCAACGGGCACTGGTGGTCAGTGTGACAACTTGTGGGATGCAACCATTCCTTATCCAAACTCAGGTACTCAGGTAGTATGGGAAGGTTATGTGTGGGAAAACAAATGGTATGCAAACATTGGAGAGAACCCATTGAACTCCGGACAATGGGGAGTGTGGAAACAAGTCGGTATCGCTGACTGCTCTGCACAATAACTTAGATCAATAGTTATTTAAATGAAAAGCCATTCGGTTCCGAATGGCTTTTAATGGTGTAAATTTAGCCAGAACAACTAACTAGTTGACGGCTCTCACTTTACCTTGCTTCAGATTATTAAGAACTTCCGATTTCGGACCGTCTGCAATGATACAGCCTTTTTCCATCACAATGACGCGGTCAACCACATCAAGCATCGACGTCTTGTGGGTAATTAAAATCAAGGTTTCACTCGCCTTAAGTTGGGCTAGTTGCTGCTTAATGTGCATTTCTGAGCGGTTATCCATCGCACTGGTAGGCTCATCCATCAGCAATACTGGAGGACGACCGAGCAGTGAACGGGCAATGGCTACTGCCTGACGTTGACCGCCAGATAGCAACATACCACCTTCACCGACTTGTCTCTCTAAACCGGCAGGGTCCTGCTGAGTAAACACGGTAACACCAGCACGGTTCGCTGCATCGAGTACATCACGGTCGTCTGCTAACGGTCGACCAAGAGTAATGTTGTCGCGGATACTGCCATAGAACAATTGACTATCTTGCGGCACACAGCCAATGTTACGGCGAATATCAATATGGTGCAGCTGATCAATATCGGTGTCATCGATACGTACATGACCTTCGGTCGGCTTGTAAAGCCCCATAATCAATCGCTCTAGCGTGGTCTTACCGGAACCTATTCGACCAATAACGGCGACTTTTTCACCTGGGTTGATGGTCAAACTTAAATCACGGATAGAGGCTATTGGTGAATCTGGATAGTGGAACGTCACCTTATCCAGTTCTATCTTGCCATGGATGATAGGGCGGTGAATGTAACGTTTACCTTGTTCTTGTTCATCCGGCATCGACATCACCTGCTCAATGATGGTCATTGACGATTTTGCTTGGTTGTAGCGGGTCGATAGCAAAGACAGTTGGACCATAGGACCAATTGCTCGGCCACTGAGCATAGTCGCCGCGATTAGGCCACCCATTGTTAGGTCTCCTTCTGCGATCAAGTAAACACCCAGTATAATCATACCGACGTTGGATGCCTGTTGAACGAAGCCTGCGGTATTTTGAATACCATCTGTGATTCTGCGGCTCTTAATGTTCCAGTTCGCCATGTGAGCCACTGCTTCTTCCCAGCGGAACTGGAACTGGCTTTGTGCACCAAACAGTTTGACCGTTTCTAGGCCAGACAAGCTCTCAATCAGGTTGGCATACTTCTGCGACGCTAAGCGTGAGCCCTCTTCGATGGTGTGTTGAAGCGGACCTTGGATCAGTAGTGAGTAAATAACCAGAATTAATACACCGACGATAGGCACGATCACCAAGTTACCTGCCATCAGCCAGATCAAGATCAGGAACAGAATCGCGAAAGGCAGGTCAATCAAAGAGCCTATAGTCGCCGAAGTAAAGAACTCACGAATCGATTCAAACTCCTGCAAATGTCGGGCGAAGGCACCGACAGAAGCCGGACGAGCTTCCATTCGAATTCCCATTACCTTGCTGAACAGTTTCGAGGAGATCAGTATGTCGGATTTCTTACCGGCTACATCAATAAAGTAGCTGCGCAGTAACTTGAGTGTTAAGTCAAACAAGAAGATGACAAAGATACCGCTGGCCAAAACCCACAAGGTTTCAAACGCTAGGTTAGGCACGACTTTGTCGTAGACCAAACGAGTAAACATTGGCGCGGCGATGGCGAATAAGTTGATTAGAACCGAGGCGATAAGTACATCGCGATAGATCTTTTTCGATTGCCAGATAGTTCCCCAAAACCAGTGCCCTTCACGCGTCTTGAGTACTTCTGGGGAGCGTTCGTCATAGCGGAACTGCTTTTTAACCAGAAAGTAGCGTCCTATGTAGAGCTCTTCCAATTCCTTGAGTGGAATCGAAATGGGTACCAAGCCTGACGTTCCGGTTACGATTTCGGCTTCGCTGCTATCGTCATTAATGCTGTTCAATACACAAGCATCGCCACTTTTAAGTATCAACACCACCGGAAGGACTAATTGAGATATGTCGGTCAATGCCGATCGGTTTTCTTTCGCTACTAAGCCTGCGCGTTCAGCGGAACGTGGGAAAAGAAAAGGGGTTAGCTTACCGTCTGAAAGCGGTAAGCCATTGATGAGTGCCTCTGGAGAGTTTGCTAAACCGTAGTATCGACTGACGTAGATAAGCGAGTTTAATAGCGGATCCTGCATGCTATACCTTTATATTGTTATTTATCTACGATAAAGCCTTGGAAGACTTCAATAAAGTGTTCTGATAAGAAATCCAGCTGCGTCTGAGTTTCGACACGCGATGCAATCGTCTTAATGCCCAAGTTATGGGCGGTTCTAGAGATCGAAGTCAGAGTGAACTTCTGTTTCTCATCATCAAGGTGATGCGTGTACAAGTAATCAAGCTTCACATAAGCTGGACGGAATTCATTGATGTAATCCAATGATTGGAAATTACGTCCATAGTTGTCAACACCGAAATCTGCGCCAGCAGCACGGACGGCATTACAGAATAGCGCCGTATGGTGCGGAGAGTTGATAAAGCAGTTTTCTGGAATCTCAAAGTGCAGTAATGACGCGATTGAATTGTGCTTGTTAAGCAGTTGCGTTACCCAGCGAATAAAGCTTGGTTGTGAAATGCTGCTCTGTGCAATGTTGATGGCAATCGGCTCTTCAAACTCTCCAGATTCAAGTCTTTTGACAATAGATTCGATAACGTACTCATCGAACAGATGACTGGCGTTAAGCTGTTCAAGAGCGAAAAGGTATTGGTTTGCACTGTATCGCTCGCCATCTTTCTCAATCGCAGAGAACACTTCTCGGTGGTAAGCCTTACCCCAGCTGTCATTAGCGGCCTGGAAGCGGAAACTGAACCAATCGTTGCTGATGGCCTCTTCCACCAAGTTTTTCCACTGCTGTTTACCCATCAGCCCTTCACTGCGTTCGCCTGTGACGTAACCATAGCTCAGCTCTGGATTTGATTTTGCATTGGCCAGAGCGTTGTCGAGCATGGTTAACAATTCAGACGAGCTGGTGGAGGCTTTGTTGTAAACAACACCTAACGCCATGTTAGACGTAGCCATACCAGTTGGGTCGGCATTTATATCTTGGACATAAGTAACGATACTTTCTGCGATGAGTTTGAGATCGGGTTCTTCGGTATTCGGTAAGATGAAACCAAACTCTTCCGTAGAGATACGCGCGAGTGTCACGTTTGGTGACGAGAGAGAAACTTTAAGATGATCGGCTAACTCACGAACCATGCCATCACCTGCTTCGTAGCCTTTGTCATCATACAATTCGCGGATAAAACTCGCTTCTAAAATCGCCACACCACCAATACCTCCTTCACCAATCCAAGAATTAAGTTGGCTCATGTAGTATGCGCGGTTACCCAGTTGTGAAACAGGGTCGATATAGGCGCGTTCACGCAGTTGTTGTGCTTCTTTTGCTTGAGCTTGGAACGACTTTTCAAGTTGTGCCGACATGCTGTTGATACCATCGACAACATAGATGAGATCTTGGGTTGCAGGTCTTGGTAGCGGCTCGCCAAACTGGTTTTTAGCAACCTGTTCCATCTTATTGACGATAAGTTGAAGAGGGCGCAGCGCACGCTTGAGGATGAATGAGATAGAGAACAAGCCAATGAGCATGATGATACAGAATGCAATCACTAGACGCTCAAATGCAAGCCATAGCTGGGTGTAGGCTTCCCCAGGGTGACTCACAATCTCAACTTCGGCAAGTTGCATCCAACCACTGGTCACGACCCGACGATCATGGATCTTCTCAAACAAGTTAAGGTTAGTGAACCACTTAGGCACATTGTTTGGTTTGATCGGATATGAACGGAGTATTTCATCGCCAGTGTCTAGGAAGATCAGGCGCACAATCGAATAGCTACTGCCATCGAAAAGTGCATTGATTACTGATTCAACGGCCACTTGGTCCTTGTCTTCCAAATAGGGCGCTAAAGCCAACCCCACGGTATTGATGGTGTTGTTCACCTCAGAGCGTTGTTGTTGAATGAGGTTACTTCGTGTTGTGTTGAATTCGATGATAAACACCGAAATCAATAACATCAAAATCACCGCAATCATGCCCGCGACAAGTTGTTTATATAACGTCATATTGCCTACTCATCATAGTTAACTATGGGTTTATTAAGTTTGAGCGATTTCTCGCGAGCACGTAGGTCATTCCATAGGCTTAACCTCGATGATTCCCCCGCGAGTTGTCCGTTTTTCGACTTCATTAACCACAAGTTCTTACCGTTAAAACTGTAGATAGGTAACAGATCTCGTCGCGTTGAAGCTGGTTTTATTTCTGGGTTAATATTGTCTAACAGTATGGGCTCTGCACTTGGCTTTGAGTAGTAGGCGAGCACCATATGGAATTGATTCAGTTCGATAGCTTTTACGTACACTAAGCGTAATTTTTTGTCGGAAACGCCAAGTTCTAGCAGGGAGAAATATTTAGCGATGGTAAAGTCTTCACAATCCCCCGCATTACTGCCAAGAAATTCGAGGGGTGTTGCCCAATAATCATTTTGTCCCCACAAGTTAATGTCATTGACAAAATTGAGTTGGTTGAAGAAATTGTTGACCTTAGTCAGTTTCTGACGCTCAGACAGCGATTTGTATTGAGACATCTCTTTGCGCCATGTCTCAACGCGTCTCCCTGCGCGCTCGCCGTAAGTTTTACGCACAGCATCAATCCAACGTTGCTCTTGAGTGTTAAGAGCAAACGAGGTGGTTGATGCCAGCAAAAGTAGTGTGACTACTAATGCTGACTTCAATATGAAGCGAGCTTTCAAGCGTGCATCCCTACGTAATTGACCATACATCTATTCCTTTAGCGCGTTGTTTTGGGCGCTGAGTATCGGCTTGAGCAGATATTCAAGGATGGTGCGTTTACCAGTAATAATGTCTACCGAAGCCGTCATACCAGGTATGATTGGCAAGGTGTTATCTTTGTCAAGACTGGTTTCTTTAGTACGAATACGAACCAGATAAAAGCTGTTGCCCTCTTCATCAGTGGTGGTATCTGCACTGATGTGTTCCAAGGTGCCTTCTAGACCACCGTATTTAGTGAAATCATAGGCACTAAACTTAACGATGGTGTGTAACTCTGGACGTAGAAACGCAATATCTTGTGGAGCAATCTTTGCTTCAACCAGCAAGGTATCTTCGCTCGGGACAATTTCAACAATATCCATACCTGGTTGAATAACGCCACCGACGGTATTGACGTTGAGTGTTTTTACTGTACCCGTGACAGGTGAGGTCACGACTGTACGGTTTACTCTATCTTCAAGTCCAACCGTTGACTCCGTCATCGACGATAACTTGTCTTGTGCTTGGTTGAGTTTCTCTTGTTGCTCAGAGCGGAACTTCTGCGCAGCGTCGATGCGGCTCAACATCGCTTCTCGAATTGCTGATTTAAGCACCGGCATTTTTAGCTCACTTGAAGTTAACTCACGTTGAGTATCGTTGACTTGGCGTTGAAGCTTGAGCAACTCAATACGCGGTACAACCCCTTCATCCGCGAGAGGCTGGGTAATTTCCAGCTCTTTTTTTGCAAAGCGGTAGCTTTCACGCAGGTTTTTAATTCGTGCCTGAATTTCAACCAGATCCTGTTGTTTCTGCTTTACCTGTTGGTCAATCAGTGAGATTTGGTTACGAAGATTATTAAGATCTTGGCGATATTCAGCGCGCTGACGTGCAACCAAGTCTGGTTGCAGTTCACTTAAAGTGGGTGGGAAAGCAAGTTTATTAAAATTCAATTGGACGTTTTTTTGCCAATTATTTTCGTTGAACTCCTCATCGATATCGACACTGGTGATTGAGGCTGAAAGTTGCAGAACGCTTGCGGTTAAGTTGGCAACCTGTTGCTCTCGTTCACGGTAGTCTGAGCGGAATCGAGTATCATCGATAAGCAATAGCTGCTGACCTTTCTCAACCGTTTGTCCTTCGCGAACCAAGATCTCTTTTACCAGACCTCCTTCAAGGTTTTGTACGACCTGAACTTGTGATGATGGCACAACTTTGCCTTGACCGACGGTCACTTTATCGATCTCTGCCCATGATGCCCATAGAATGGCAAACACGAAAAAGACCACCATTACCCACAGCATGATGCGAGCGCTGCTTGGCGTATTTAGCAATAGAGCGGCTGTTTTATCGTCAACGTAATCCAGCTCGTCAGGAGTAAGCTTGTTGTAACTGCTCTTACTCATTGGTGATCCTTGTAAAATGGTGTTATTTGATTGATTTTATTATTCATTGTCTAAAATGTTAAGGATTTGCTGTCAGTTTTGTTCCCCTAATTGATATATAGCGATGTTTTAATAGCTAGTTTGTATAGAGTGTAGCGTTATCCATCGTGCTAGGCTTGAGTTCTTGTAATTAAGGGCGCACAATCGACAAAAAAATTCGCCAAGGAGAAAAGATGGAACTTGAAGATATTCGCCGTGAGTACACCAAAGGTGGCTTGCGCAGAAAAGACTTGCTAGCGGACCCGATTGCCCAATTCGATTTATGGCTTCAGCAAGCGATCGACGCTAAGCTGACTGATCCAACGGCAATGACGGTCGCAACGGTGGATGCATCAGGGCAACCTTTCCAACGAATTGTGTTACTAAAAGATGTCAATCAAGATGGTTTCGTTTTTTATACCAACCTTGGTAGCCGTAAAGCCCAGCAGATTGAAGCGAACGCAAAAGTTAGCCTGCATTTCCCTTGGCATCCTCTCGAGCGTCAAGTGCATATTACGGGTGTGGCTGAAAAGCTATCTGCTGTCGAAAACATGAAGTACTTCTCTTCTCGTCCCAAAGCAAGTCAGTTGGCGGCAATCGCCAGTAAGCAAAGTAGCCGTATTAGTGCTCGTGGCGTGTTAGAAGGTAAGTTTCTAGAGCTCAAACAAAAGTTTGAAAAAGGCGAAATCCCTGTACCGAGTTTCTGGGGCGGATTTCGAATTAAGCCGCAAAGTATCGAATTTTGGCAGGGCGGTGAGCATCGCCTTCACGACCGCTTCTTGTTTTCAAAACAAGCTGAAGAGTGGCATAT
This sequence comes from Vibrio sp. M250220, assembly GCF_036533795.1. Lineage (NCBI taxonomy): Bacteria > Pseudomonadati > Pseudomonadota > Gammaproteobacteria > Vibrionales > Vibrionaceae > Vibrio > Vibrio sp. M250220. Next base: position 16,925 of record NZ_JATABI010000032.1, read on the forward strand.
TGACCGCTTAGCACCATAAAAAAATACGCCGCTTTATGCGGCGTATTCATTATCTAGGGCGACAGACAGCTGTCTTTTTAATAGCGTCTTAGGTATGTGAGACCCATATCCCTGCTCTAAAGCCATATCGATCAATTGTGCTTTAGAGTGAGCGCCAAACTTTACTCGCAGTCTCGCGACATAGCTTTCTAATGTCTTTATCGAGATGTTCATGATTGTGGCGATGTAGTGGGGTTTCTTACCATAGAGCAGTAAAAACAGCGCTTCTGATTCTCGGTTAGTCAGTTTGAGATCAAAGCGTGTTGTCGTCGGTGTTTCAGCGATAAGATTACTTTCAGGCGGTAAACCTGTCGCGCGACATATCCAGTGACCCACTTCTAGAATTGCGGTATCAGACAACTCTTGCCCATAAAAAATGGTCCCTTGAATCTTTTCTGAATCATCTAGCCATGGGATTTTGGTAAATAAATGCGCACGCCAACTGCCATCTGGGTATGGGTGAATATCGAGAACTCTCAAGGACGTATTGTTTTCAATGACATACCGATCTTGTTTAACAAAATCAGCAGCGCAGTGAGATGTGGGACTGGGCATTTGAAAGTCGGTAAGGCCAATACAATCTTGTGACTTCTCGAAACCGATCAGTTTGGCATAAGCAGTGTTAGCATAAACAAAGACAGAGTTGAGGTCTTTGCATCCCCAGAAACCGGGGAGTTGACGGAATAAAGAGACTTGCTGCTCGTTCACTTAAAAAAACTTCTTACTAAACAGAGTGAGTATGATACCAAAGTCACATGTGCTGTACGATAAAAAATGCCAGGCACCGTAGGATGACTGGCAAACACAAGATAAATCTTGTCGACGTGTAGAAGAGGTTCTATGCACTCAGTAAATTACTGAGCATAGACATATCAATTGATACCGAGGAGGATGGATAAATCCAACTCGGTAATGATTGTATCTGAAGAGAATAAGATAAAAAGGGGGGAAATCCCCCCCCCTAATATAACTAGTTAATGTCTCTAACGACTCGGAAACCTAAGTAGTTAGCGGCAGAGAATGGTGAAAGGTATAGCTGCTTGTCTGCTGCAGCCATATCTGGTGAGAAGTTCCACGCACCGCCTTTAGCAATACCTCTCGGGCTGCTTGTCCACTGCCAAACATTGCCGACCGCATCATAAACGCCTAACTGATTAGGTTTGAAAGCGCTAACGGGCGCAGTGCTTTGGTTTGACCAAGGAGTGCCACTCCAGCCAGTGTTTGCTTCACCTGGTGCAAATTCATTACCCCACCAGTATTTATCTTGGCTGCCAGCACGTGCCGCAATTTCCCACTCTTCTTCTGTTGGTAGGCGGTAAGAAGCGCCGGTCTGCTTACGCAACCAATTAGTGTAAGAGACGGCATCGTTTTGGCTCACACACACAACCGGTGAATTAGGCGATTGTTTGAACCCAGGATCTCGCCAACTGCTGTTTGGAATTGGTGTTACTTCGCCTTGAGCTAGCGTGGTACAGGTGTTTTTTAGCTCGGCATCGGTTTGGTAATTGGTTTGTTCAACGAAGGTTGCAAATTGACTGACGGTGACAGGTGTCGCGCCAATACCGAAAGCATGATCAAGTGAAACTTGGTTAGAAGCCTTCTCTCCAGTGTAGTAAATACCTTGGAGAATGGTGATCAATTCCGGTGCGTGACCGCTGCTTGCCAAGCCATCAGCAAATTTAGCACCAGCGCGTAGCGGGTTGGCTTTTTCAGTCAGTACCGCACGTAAAGACGTATCCGCGTTAACGGAAAGTTGTTGGCTGTATGACTTGTAGCCTTCTTTCTCAATTGTAATGTCGTGGATACCTATTGGTAGCATGATTTCTACAGGAGTACTGCCATAAGAAACGCCATCGATCGTTACGCTGTCGTTGTATTGGTTAGAGCGAATAGCGAGTGTGACCCAAGCGATCTCTTGGAACTGCTGATTTCCTGCTGCTCCAGGCGCAAAACAGTATTGACTATCGATTTGCAGAAGCTCACAGGCTACTTTTGCTTTAGGACGAGCCTCAAGCTCTACATCCATTAGTGTTCGGTAACGAATACCATCGTAGAAGCCCTGTTCGGTGGTAATGTGTTTGACAACGTGGATGTTAAGAGCGACATCATTGATATTGCGCTTGACCAGTGAACTTTCGCTGGTTTGTTCAACAATCTCACCGCGAAATTGCTTAACCGCTTTCTGCAAAGCTAGCTCTTTGGTTTGCTGATCACATTGCGCCAAAGTTAAAGAGGCTTGGCAGCGGTTAGTGAAACTGACCGAAATTTTCTGTGGCTGTTCCAGTTCAAGTTTGAGCTGTTCGACTCTGGCACGAAGTTTTTGTTCGTCCAATTCTGCAATAGCAAGCTTAATTGCATCGGCTTCTGCTTTACGAGTAGCGAGATTCGCTCGCTCTTCCTCAAGCTTTTGTTCAGCGTCAAGACGTGCCTTTTGATTTTGCTTCACTGACGACCAAGCATCTTGATAGGCCTTCTGAGATGCAGCTAGGTCAACATTGGGATCATCAATCATACGTTGATAATCCATTTCAAGCTTATTCTTGGCACTCGCAAACGACTTATCAAGGGATTTGGCCGTTTGTTGCAGAGACTTTAATTCGGCTTGCTGCTTATTAAACAGAGCTTGCTGCTCGTCTGAGGCTTTTTGTGCAGACGTTAACTCATCGTGTTTGCTAAAAAGCTTATCGTCGATCTGAATGACCGACATCTTCGCTTCCTGTGCGGAAGCGGGAGATATAAGCAAACAAGGAGATAATGCTAATAAAAGGATTGATAAACCTGGACGCATCGTCTTTCTTCTACATCTAATTATTGATTAATTGGGTATTTTAAACGAAAACGCCATCTTGTCTTAAGTTATCTGTTGATAACTTAGGGTCAAAATGGCGTTTTAGCTCATCTTTGTGAATCCGGTAGGTTTTTTTAGCCGTTATCCATTTGGACGTAGCTTAACCCAAACTGTGTCATTTGCATTGACAGTGATCACGCGATTGTATGTCTGAAAACCATTTTTCGACACTGTAACTTGATGTTGGCCACGTGGTAGAACAACTTCTACTGGCGTGCTGCCATAGTTAATGCCATTGATAACTACGGAATCATCATATTGATCTGAACGAACGGTCACATTCACCCAGTTTTTGTCTTTCTTAGCGGTTTTCTCTTCTTCACTGCCTTTTAGACAGTAACGAGTTGAAACGTTAAGTAGTTTACAAGCCGCGGAGGCCTCTGGACGCGCCTGCAATTGCAATTGCAATTGAGTGAAGTAGCTATTGTTGCCTTCAAAACCAGAGCGGATGAGCTGGCTCTCTTGAACATGAACTTTCAACTGAACGCCTTTGGCATTTTGCTTTGCTAGGTTTGACTCCGTCAAACGATCCATCAGTTTTGCTTTGAACGCTTTGACGGCTTTCTGTTTAGTCAGGTATTGACCCTGGCTAGCACACTCGCCCAAAGTCATGGTCGATGAACAAGTTGTTTTGTAACTTGTTTCGAGTACATCACTTTCGCGTAGCTCAGCAGAAATACGTTTTACACGCGCTTCCACTTTCTGCTCTTGTAAGTAAGAAAGCTCAGAAGTTAGACGGGCTTGCTTCTGTTTTACTTGTGAGAGGCGCATTTCACTTTCAGTTATCGCTTGTTGGTTTTCCAATAGTGCAGACTGGTTATCTTTCACTTCAGTCCACACATCTAGGTAAGCTTTCTGGAATGAAACTAGGTCAATATCTGGATCATCTAAAAGACGGTTATACTGTTTGTCCAGAGCTGACTTAGTGCGATTGCGCTTTGCATTGAGTTCTTCCTCATTGCGTTTCAGCTTAGTTCTATCATTCTGAAGTTGCTGGAGACGATCAGCTTCAGAGTTAAACTCCGCAGCCATCGTGCCCATTTCTGCTTCTTTATTTTCTAACTTAACTTCGATTTCAGAAACAGGGTCACCCTGTACATTTTCTTCTGCGAAAATCGAAGTCGAAACCCAAAGAGGGCTTAGCGCAAGCAAAAGCGCTGGCATGCGACGTATGATCATAAGTCCCTGCAACAATTAACGTTTAATAACCAATAAAAAAATAGTCAAACTTAGTGCATATCAATCAAATAGTGCACTTTATATAGAAAAAAGACAAACTTTTGGCAATCCATTGCATAAGGTGCCTTGAAAAGGTCTATTTCTTCCTTCTATTCACTCTAGATAATAGAGCGAATTACCTAAGCTTATCATAAATCGAGATAAAATTAGGTAGTACATCATCCATTTTGGGCTGATTGAAGAAATATGCAAGTAAAGATTCTCGATCAAGAATAACGAAAATCGATAGAAGTGACATAAGCCGTAATTTATGTGCACTTGATCATTCTTCCAGCACGACAAATGACCAGATTTTCAGTAGTTCACTCTGTTCATTTTCTGTTTGTTGACGATGGTAAATGCAACCATTTTTATAATCAAACAATACAATTTTCGAGTTGCGTCACTTCTGGTATATCATGGCTTATCGAACATGTAATTTGACTGTGTGTCTCTATGTCATCATCCACTGCCAAAGAATTATCACCAAAACCAGCTCAATTGGTTACGTTGCCTTCGTATATGGAATGTCACGTGCACGACTATACTCAGGTGGTGATCGGTTTACGTGGTCAAGCGGAGTTTGAAGTTGGTGGCTACGGCAATATGGTAGGTCCTGGGCAAGGTTGCGTCGTGACATCCGGTTCAGGGCACGCATTCGGTGGTGTCGTCGGTCAATCTGATATTCTGGTACTCAATATGCCGGTTGCTTCGCAATCTGACGCTTTGATGATGCAGCGTCTTAACGAGCTTAACCAGAAAGAGACGTACTTTCAGCTCAACACTCAAATCCAGAAGCTTATCCAGATGTTAGTGGCTGAGATGCATTCTAGCCCAGATGACTTGCTGCTCAGTCGAGCTTGCAGTGATACGGTTGTGGCTTTATTACAGCGCCATATGTCGGCCTTTGAAGCGAGTCGTAAAGAATCGCGCTTCGATCTTGAAGCGATAGATCGCTATATCGAGCAGCACATGAAGCAGAGAATCTCAGTGATGCAGCTCGCAGGCAGTGTGTTCTTAGGTGAGAGTCAGTTTCACTCCTTGTTTAAAGAACAGATGGGGATTACACCTCATCAGTATGTGCTGGGCAAGCGAATCGACATGGCGAAGCAGCTAATAGAGCAGGGCAATCTCACTTTGGGACAGGTAGCTGAGTTCACCGGATTTTCAGGTCAAAGCACCTTTACTCATACTTTTTCCCGTCTCCAAGGTATTTCACCTTCTCAGTACAAGAAACGATTTGGTTAAATAAGCTAATGTAAACGATATAAAGTTTTACTTAATTGAGTGTGACTCTGTTTTTGTTTTGTTAATATTCAGAGTTTTTAGCAAAAAACTCGGAGTTTTTGACAAGTATTCTTCTCAAGCTCAAAATACACTGCATGCCATTGTAGAAAACCTGAAATGATTTCAGGTGTGAGATTGAGGAAAACGCATGTTTATAGCGAGTAATGTGTTAAACGCTGAGTTTGTCGAGCAGCCGCTTGATAAACTTTGGTCGTTGATCTCGCCACTTTATATGGTGGACGAATCACAATGGCTTAAGCAACTACTGCCATTAGCAACACCCACTGAGTCAGAGAAAGAGCAGATTGCCATCAAAACGACGGATTTGATCAATACGATTCGTGCTGACAAAAAGTCCATTCAGATGATTGACGCTCTGTTACTGGAGTATAGCCTTGATACTCAAGAAGGTATTCTGCTGATGTGTCTTGCTGAGGCTTTGATGCGTATTCCTGACGCTGCGACAGCCGATGCTTTAATCCGTGACAAGCTCACTGTGGCAGATTGGAAATCACACCTGAAAAATTCTGATTCCGTGTTTGTTAATGCGTCTACATGGGGCTTAATGCTCACAGGTAAAGTTGTTGGCCTTTCTGATAGCGAATCTCAAAGTCCGGTAAGCGCGGTTAACCGACTAGTCAACAAGATGTCTGAGCCTGTGATCCGTAAGGCGATGCATCAGGCAATGAAAGTCATGGGACACCAGTTTGTACTTGGCCGTACCATTGCCGAGGCTCAAAAAAACGGTCGTCACATGCGTGATAAGGGCTTCACTTACTCTTATGATATGCTAGGCGAAGCGGCACTTACCACCGCTGACGCAAATAAGTACTTCAAAGATTACTTAATGGCAATCGAAGCGGTAGGCCGTGATGACTATGCTGCAGATGTGAGTCCAGCGCCTTCTGTGTCGATTAAGCTTTCAGCACTTCATCCTCGCTATGAGGTTGCGAATGAACAACGTGTTCTGACAGAACTTTACGATACCTTACAGCAATTGCTGCGTCGAGCGGTTGAGCTTGACGTCGCGATTACCATTGATGCTGAAGAAGCAGACCGCCTAGAGCTGTCCCTCAAATTGTTCGAAAAAGTGTACCGAAGTGAATTGGTCAAGGGCTGGGGTAAGTTTGGTCTAGTGGTGCAGGCTTACTCTAAGCGAGCGCTTCCTGTTTTGGTTTGGCTAAATGGCTTAGCGAAGCAGCAGGGAGATATGATTCCTCTGCGTCTTGTAAAAGGTGCTTACTGGGATAGTGAGATCAAATGGTCACAGCAGGCTGGTTATACTAACTACCCTGTTTATACGCGCAAAGAAGCGACAGATGTGGCTTACTTAGCTTGTGCTCGATTCCTTTTGAGTCAACATGTTCGTGGTAATATTTTCCCGCAATTTGCTAGCCACAATGCTCAGACAGTCACATCGATTGCAGTGATGGCTCAGCATAAAGATTTCGAATTCCAGCGTCTGCATGGCATGGGCGATTCGCTGTACAACCATGCGATGTCGGCCTACCAACAATCCGTGCGCATTTATGCACCGGTTGGTAGCCACAAAGATCTGCTGCCATATCTTGTTCGCCGCTTACTGGAAAATGGTGCAAACAGCTCATTTGTTCATCGCTTGGTCGATGCTCGTTGCCCTGTTGAAACACTGACACAGCATCCAGTAGATATGCTTAATGCGTTTGATTCTTTCTCCAACACAAGCATTCCTCTTCCAACCAACGTGTTTAACGAGCGCAAGAACTCTTTGGGTATCAACATTGATATCGAGAGCGAAGCTAAGCCGTTTGAATATGAAGTAGAGAGTTTTCTAAGTAAGCAGTGGCTAGCGGGCCCGATCATCAATGGCAACATGTTTGCCGAAAGCATGATCAAGGAAAACATCAACACTGAACAAGTCACCGCTCCTTACGACCGTCGTATTCAAGTAGGTCAGGTTGCGTTCGCTACGCTTGAGCATGTTTCGGCAGCGATTGAAGGTGCTGAGCAGGCCTTCCCTGCATGGCAAGCATCACCAAAAGCTCAGCGAGCAGAGAAGCTAGAGGCTCTCGCTGATCTGTTGGAAGAGAATCTCGCAGAGCTTGTCGCGATTTGTCACCAGGAAGCAGGTAAAACGATTCATGACAGTATCGATGAAGTGCGTGAAGCGGTTGATTTCTGTCGTTACTACGCTAAGCAAGTGGACGCGTTAGGTGAACTAACCATTAATGGTTTTGATGGGCAGATTCGTCAAGTGTCTCGTCAAGGTCGTGGTGTTTTCGTTTGTATTAGCCCTTGGAACTTCCCTCTGGCCATTTTCCTTGGCCAAGTGACAGCCGCTTTGGTTGCAGGAAATACAGTCGTGGCAAAACCAGCAGAACAGACCAGCTTAATCGCGGCTCGTGCGGTTGAACTGATGCTCGACGCAGGATTCCAAGCAGGGACGATTCAGCTATTAACAGGCCGTGGCGCTGAAATTGGCTCGGCTCTGACGTCACACCCAGCCATCGCAGGTGTCGCTTTCACTGGTTCAACAGCGACGGCGCAGCGCATTAACCAAACATTAGCAGAACGTGACGCCGCTCCAGTGCCTTTGATTGCGGAGACGGGTGGTCAGAACGCAATGATTGTTGACAGTACAGCATTACCTGAGCAAGTGGTGAGAGATGTGATTCGCTCTGCGTTTGCCTCTGCGGGTCAGCGCTGTAGTGCACTGCGTGTTCTATACGTTCAAGAAGATATTGCTGATCGCATTGTTGCTCTGATCCAGGGGGCGATGGAGGAGTTAAGCGTTGGTAAACCTTATCTTCACTCGACAGATGTTGGTCCGGTTATCGACGTCAATGCGAAGAGCAAGTTGTTAAAGCATATCGAGTTTATGACTGAAACAGAGAAAAAAGTCGCTCAACTGGTGCTTACGGATGAGCATGAAAACGGTGACTTCGTTGCTCCTTCAGCCTTTGAAATCCGTGATATTTCTTGTCTTAAAGAAGAACAGTTTGGCCCGATCTTGCACATCGTTCGATTCAAAGCAAGTGAGCTCACTCAGGTGGTTGAGCAGATAAACAATACCGGTTTTGGCCTAACCATGGGTATCCATAGCCGAAATGAAACCACTTACCGCTGGATTGAAAAACATGCTCGTGTTGGCAACTGCTACATCAACCGTGATCAAGTTGGCGCGGTGGTAGGAGTGCAGCCATTTGGTGGTCAAGGCCTATCAGGTACTGGACCAAAAGCGGGTGGTCCACATTATCTTTACCGTTTTACGCAAACACAGTTTTGTTAATCGAGTGAGCAAGGAGAAGTAATTATGGTTCATCAAGTAACTTGTTTTTCTGACGCTTTCTCTGCTTGGGAAAACTGGAATTTAACTAATTTTGATTCTAAAAGTGAGTGCCTACTCGCTTTTAAACAGGCTTTACAACAAGTTCAGCCTGAGTTGGCTTCGGTCGTTTCGTACCATATTGATCAAGCGTCGGCATTAATTGCTGATACCCATAGTCTGGCCGGCCCTACAGGCGAAACCAACGAACTTTACACCGCGGGTCGTGGTGTGGCTCTTGTTATTCAGGATGATGTTCAAGAGCAAGCGAAGCTATCCGTCGTTGCGCAACTAACGGCTGCGCTGATCGCGGGTAATAGTGTCATCTTATGCAGTGATGATGCGGAGCTTTGCCAAGTGTTAGAGGCTGCCTATGTTCAGTCTTCACTTCCAACTCACCTTGTCCAGTTTGCCGCATATGATGCTTATCATCAGTTGCTCGAGTCGGACGTGCGAAGCATTGGTTATGTTGGAAGTCCAGAGGTGGAAAGGACGATTAACCGCCAACTGGCTAAACGTTCGGGCGCAATTGTAAGCCTGACGTCTGAAACGGATCTTGTGAGCATTCCTGTTGCCCACGATCCTCATTTGGCGCTCCGTTTTATTACTGAGCGTACAAGAACAATAAATATAACAGCAGTGGGTGGCAATGCGACCTTGCTAGAGCTCGGAAACGAAGCCCACTAAACTTCATTGATTTGCCCTCGTATTGAGGGCATTCAGGGAAGGCGACCTTTCAAAAGAGGACAAATCACATGGAAAATAGCTTTGCTATTACAACCACGTTTATTGCGTATCTGGTGTTGATGCTTGCCATTGGTGTCATCGCATACCAGCGTACAAAAAATTCAAGCGACTACTTTCTTGGTGGTCGTTCATTAGGCCCTTGGCCGGCGGCGCTTTCTGCAGGTGCATCGGATATGAGTGGTTGGCTTCTGCTTGGTCTGCCGGGTTATGCGTACGCAGCAGGCATCGAAGCATTTTGGCTAGCGGGCGGTCTACTGGTAGGCACATGGTTGAACTGGTTAATTAATGCTAAACGTCTTCGTACTTACAGTATCACGACTGACGCACTGACTTTACCAGAATTTCTATCTCGTCGTTTTAACGATAAATCTAAACTGATTCAGGTTATTTCTGCTTTCTTTATTCTTTTATTCTTCCTTTTCTACACCAGTTCAGGCTTGGTTGCAGGCGGAAAATTATTTGAAACAGTCTTTGGCCTAGATTACTCCACGGCAGTAATCATTGGCACCGTTTGCGTCGTCTCTTACACGTTATTCGGTGGCTTCCTGGCGGTATCTTGGACTGACTTAGTGCAAGGTCTGCTGATGGCAGCGGCACTGATGATCGTTCCAATTACTGCGTTGGAAGGTGGTTTCGGTCAGCTTGGCAATGATCTTGCCGCGATTAACCCTGAGCTATTAACGCTATGGAATGACTCTAAAGGTGAACCGCTTTCTGCGATTGCGATTATCTCTCTGGTGGCTTGGGGCCTAGGTTACTTTGGTCAGCCACATATCCTGGCGCGTTTCAAAGCATCTCGCTCAAATAAAGATCTGACAACGGCTCGTCGTATTGCGGTGATCTGGACTGCGCTATCAATGGCAGGTGCGATTCTAGTAGGTCTAGTTGGCTTAGTCTATGTGACAAACTCTGGTGTAAGCATTGATGATGGCGAGAAGATCTTTATGCTTCTGGTGAACTCTCTGTTCCACCCTGTTATTGCCGGTATCCTACTTGCTGCAATTCTAGCTGCGGTAATGAGTACTGCGGATTCTCAGTTACTGGTTTCCTCTTCAGCGTTGGCAGAAGATTTTTACAAGCAAGTGTTTAAGAAAGACGCGAGCTCAGAAGAGATTGTTATGGTTGGTCGTATTGCCGTCGTTGGCATCTCAGTTGTTGCGCTAGTTTTAGCGATGACACCTGATAGCTCAGTGCTTGGCTTGGTTTCTTACGCATGGGCTGGTTTTGGTGCTGCATTTGGTCCTGCGCTAATCCTTAGCCTTTACTGGGAAAGAATGAACCGCAATGGTGCACTTGCGGGTATTGTGGTTGGCGGTGTGACTATCGTTATTTGGAAGCAGTTATCAGGTGGCTGGTTCGACGTGTATGAAATTGTCCCTGGTATCATTTTCTCGACTCTTGCTATTGTTGGTGTAAGTTTAACGACTGGCGAGCCGGAAGAGGCTGTGAAAGCGCAGCACAAAACGTTCAAAAAGCACTTAGCTGAACTGGACTAATTGATATTGGTTCGAGTGAAAAGCCCCTAAATTTAGGGGCTTTTTTGTTGTCTATTGACTATTTATTGAACTTGTCTCACGTTTTCTAAACTAATGTTTGAATTTAATGAACTCTAGGTTTCAAAATATGTCAGTTATCAATAACGCTAACACTTAGGACGAACGGAAATGCCTCACATGTACTGCCATTGTTGTGATAAAAAAACGGCACATAAAATTGTCATGAAGCGTTGTGAGACGCAGAATAACTCGGTAGTTAAAAATATGGCGAACTTCTTTGCCACCGTTTTCCAAGGTGACCACTATGTAAAAATGGAAAAGCAGGCCTTTTGCAGGGTCTGCAATAGCCAAACAGAAGTTGTGACCGCACAAGACGCTTTTTCTGACGCAAAAATCGCATAACCTTCACATAATTTATCGCTAACTCAACGATCGCTATCTGTGGCTCGGTGCTTTTGTTTTAGAATACCTTCAGCATCTATAACAACTTAATGAGCCGTTAATGGATTTAGATAGAATTGATCGTGAGATCCTGCGCGCCTTGAATCTGAAAGGCCGACTTCCTATTGTTGAACTCGCCAAGCAAGTTAACTTAACCACCTCTCCTTGTTCTGATCGGGTAAAAAGATTGGAGAAAGAAGGTTATATTACGGGCTACCATGCTGAGCTAAATCCAGAAAAGCTGGGCTTGGATGTACAAGTGTTCATTCATATTCGTTTGGATCAAACCAGTTTTTCAATATTTGAAAAGTTTGCTCAAGCTGTGGCGGATATGCCGGAAATTGAAGAGTGTTATTCGCTATCAGGTGACTTCGATACCATGATTAAGGTGCGTGTTAAGGATATGAAAGCGTACCAGAACTTTATGTCGACCAAATTAGGAACCTTGCCTGGCGTGATACAAACTCGCAGTGAAGTGGTTATTGAAGAGCATAAGACCAGCTTTGGCGTTAATGCAGATCTCATATCGAAACTATAAAAAAAGGAAGCTTACCGCTTCCTTTTTCAATTTTAGGCAATAAAGGATGAAATTATGCCAATAATGCCACCAAAGATCCCGCCCCAAACGACCAACCAGCCTAGGTGTTCTTTGATCATTCTCTGAACGATTTCCTTAACCAGTTTGGGCGTGAGTTCATTGAGGCGCTGATCGATGATGTTCTCAACGTTAGTGCGTATTTCATCCATCATCGCTGGGGCTTCAAACTGTTCTTTTAAGGCATCTTTGATGGTGTCGCTCTGACTCATGTCGACAATCGCTAGTTTCATTTTCTCGACAAAAGGTTGTTTCATAGGTTGGAGCGCATCTGTGCCACCAAACATCGCCAGCATACCACCAAATTGAGAGTTGGCGATGACGTCAACGAGTGAGTCAAACGTTGGGTTAAAATCTATCTTTTCAATCACAGGCTCAAGGTTAAGGGACTTGCCGCCAGCCATTTCCTTGCTTAAGAACTTGTCGATGTTTTCTTGGGTAAAAAACTGCTCCATCATCAGTGTCTTGATTGCTGATTTAAATTCTTCAAAACGCGCAGGAATAACACCGGAACCATAGAGACCAGGCACCTTTTCAAATAGCATATGAATGGCAAGCCAGTTGGTGATGGCGCCTGAAAACGCAAATAGTCCAGCGTATAAGGCAATTTGGTTGTCTGCTTGATAGCCACCTGTTAGTAAAGCGAGTGCGATAAGATTGGTTAGTAAGCTCTTGTTCATTGACAAATAAGGTGTTTATTTACGATGGAGAGGAGTATATACCAAGTCAAATATGAGATGTCACACAAATTGATTTGGCGCTCTGATGAAATCGCCAAATCGAATCTAGGATTTTGAGCTTATCGTTCTTCGGCTAATAAAATAGCTTGTTTGATGTTTTCAGGTATAGAAGCTTTGGTGTGGTGCTTAAAGTCAAACATGACGCAAGTGGCTGAACCAACGGTCGTCACTTTACCAGTGCTTTCACTTACGATCTGGTACTCCATTGTGAATCGGTCATCTTGCAAGTCAGTGACACGGGAACCAATTAACAGCGTATCTGGATAAGTGACTGGTGCTTTGTATCGACACTCGGTGTGGCTGAGCACAGGGCCTATATGGTTTTGTTTTAGGTTAACGAGCAGAATGATTTTGTTGAAGTAGTCGAGTCTTGCTGTTTCAAAGTAGCGGAAATAAACCGCGTTGTTGACGTGTTGCAAAGCGTCCATCTCGACCCTAACAGCCAGTTTATGACGCGTAATATCTAATTTAATTTAGCAATAACCCAAGAGTGCAAGCGCTATATATTGGTGCGTTGGTGCGTTTTAATAGTGCAACAATACAGGTCCAAATACCACATTGCTCTAACGGCAAGATGCCGCAAAGTGTCCAACATCAATTTGGATGCAATTTTCATCTGGTGGGAATTGCACCAATCTGATGGGTCGTTATTCTTATCCGCAGTTACTACTCTAGAGCCACATATGCCGCCTAGTAGGTGTTCTACACGATGAATCTGATTGTTAATATTCAAAAAAGTGTGCGAAAGCATGGCTTTGAGATGGCCACGAGACAAGCTTGGCGTTGTGGGGTAAAAGCCAATTTAGTTAAGCGAGTTATTGGCGTTGCTCGTGGACAAATTGTGTGTGTCGTTGAAGGTGTTCGTCCTGAACTGTCGACAGAGATAAATAACGCGCTTCACACTGATGACAAGCAGGGCAGATATGTGTTTGTCGGAGGCATTGTTTGGCTCCCCAATGATTTGCTCGCCCCCGGTTTTCCCAACTTTATGTTTATGCACGTTAGAAATCTAGGTAGCAAGCATAAATACATGACTGATGAAGAGCTGTTCTTAAATTTGGTGTAGGTAAGCGATGGTAGCGTTATTTTTTAAATGTCTGATTGGTGCCGCCGCTGTGTTGGTGATTGCACTGCTGTCCAAATCGAAGAACTTTTTTATTGCTGGTTTAGTACCGCTGTTTCCAAGCTTTGCTTTGATCGCGCATTACATTGTCGGCTCAGAGCGGAATATGGAAGATTTACGAGCCACAGCCTTGTTTGGCCTCTACTCACTGCTCCCTTATGCTAGCTATCTGTTAACCGTCTACTATTTCAGCTATCGCTTTAGTTTGGTTCAAACCCTAAGTATGGCTACCGCCGTTTGGGTTGTGTCAGCGATGATGTTGCTCGTAATTTGGACCAGAGCTTTAGCGGTCAGTTAGAAGAAAGCCTAGAGTTCGACTCTAGGCTTTTTTGTTAGAACGGATACCAGAACAATTCGGTTTCTAGATAGCGCTTAGCTACCGCCAATATGACGATGACCGTAATGGCTAGCAGGCAGAGTTTGTCCGTGTTGCCTAGTGGTCTTGAGCTATACCATGAACGGGTATTGTGGCGTCCAAATCCTCTTAACGTCATCGCGTTGGATATTTCATCTGCTCGGTCCAAGCTTGAGAAAATGAGAGGACCAAGGATCTTAGCCACGTTCTGTAGGCGCTGCACTAGAGGTGTGTTTTTTGATATATCAAGGCCACGGGCCTGTTGAGCGTGCATGATATTGACGAAATCGTTCTTGACCTCAGGAAGGTAGCGCAGTGTCAGACTGACGGCATACGCAATCTTGTACGGTACGCCAATGCGGTTCAAGCTGGCTGCAAACTCTGTCGGGTGAGTAGTAAAGACAAATACCAAGGCAATTGGGAACATGCTGAAGTATTTGAGAGTGACCGTAACCAAATAGAACAGAGTCTCTTGAGTTAGCGAATAGTGGCCAGGCAGATTAAACACAACAGTACTTGATCCAATGTATTCACTGCCTTGTTGGGGAGCCAACAAAAACATAAATAGTGCGTTGAGTGTTAAGACACTGGCTGTACCAATGAGCAAAGGTTTGTAAACTTTGAAAGGTACTTTAGTGATTTTTAGTAAGTACAGGCCTGCCACAATCAGTAAACCAATCAATCGGATATCGAAAGTGGTCAGTACCACAGTGACCCAAGCCATAAATAAGGCGAACTTGGTAATGCCATTTAGTACATGCAAAGGCGACTTGGTATCGACATAACTGATACCAAACTTCATTTTAGAAGCTTTCATGCTGCGTGATTCTCTAGTTGGATGAAGTACTGCATAAACGCATTGATATCGGCGACATCTAAACGCTCTGCCAGATCATATAGGCTAGTGGTGGTTAGATTGGCTTTGTCGAGTAGCTCGGGCTGGCTGAAAACTTTAGTCATCGGCGCATCTGCTATCAAGCGGCTGTCAGAAATAACAATTGAGCGGTCAGTGTATTCGAGCACAAGATGCATATCGTGGGATATGATCATGACAGTAATACCCAACTGCGAATTTAGTTTGCGAACAAAGTTCAGCATAGAGGTGTAGTTGCGATAATCCTGTCCTGCGGTAGGTTCATCAAGAATCAGCAGCTTAGGCTCTAAAGCAAGGATTGAAGCGATGGTCACACGCTTTTTTTGTCCATAGCTTAGCGCTTCAATTGGCCAGTTTCGGTACTTGCTCAAACCACAGAGTTCAAGGGTATCGAGCACTTTCTTCTCAACCTTTTGTTCTGACAATCCTTTGTTGCGCAAACCAAAGGCAACTTCATCAAAGATCATGTGGTGTGAAATCATATGATTTGGGTTTTGTAACACCACACCAATTTGCTGGCTGCGCTCAAAGATAGAAAGAGTAGCAATGTCTTCTCCCTCTAAACAGATAGAACCTGAATCTGGCTCGATCACACCCATAATTAATTTGGTAAGCGTCGATTTTCCGGAACCGTTTTTGCCGAGTACAGACACAAATTCGCCGTGAGAAATAGTAAAAGAGACGTTTTCTAACGCATTCTTCTCACCGTCGTAAGAGTAGGTTAACTCGTTGATGGTAAGTAGACTATCTTCTGAGCGAGTAAGCGTTTTGGTTGGACTCTGCCAGTTGGCAAAGTGCGGCCTATAGCCAGTGATAGGCATCTCTTTAATAGAGGAGTAAGTGTCTAATTGTTCCAACGGACAATTGGCCGCTTTTAGAGCCGTTAAGTAGAGTGGTTCACGAATTCCATGAGTTTCGAGTAGAGTTGACGCCAGTAATGCGTCGGGTGTCATGTCTGCAACAATTTCTCCTTGTTGCATTAGAATGACTCGATCTACGGGGCGGTGTAGAACATCTTCTAGTCGATGCTCTATGATGATGACTGTCTTACCCGTATCACGATGCAACTGGTCAATGATCTCGATGGTTTTTCGGCTTGTCTTTGGATCCAAAGCGGCAAGTGGTTCATCAAACAGCAAAGTATCAACATCATCTACTAAAATGCCGGCAAGCGATACACGTTGTTTCTGGCCTCCAGATAGATCGTGTGGCGAACGATCAAGCATGTCACCGAGCTCTACCATTTGCGCCGTTGACTTGACGATAGGGTACATCTCGATGTTCGAGGCCAGTTGATTCTCTAATGCAAAGGCAATGTCTTCGCCTACACTCAGCCCAACGAATTGACTATCGGTGTCTTGTAACACCGTACCAATCTGCTCTGTGTATTGGTGAAGATCCAATTGAGTCGCCGCGTTGCCATTTAAAAGCAATTGACCTGAAGTCTCGCCCTTGATGGCGTGCGGGATCAGACCGTTCAAGCATTGGCCAAGTGTCGACTTTCCGCTACCACTTGGCCCGATAATGACGATTTTCTCTCCTTTCTCTATCCTTAGATTGATATGTTTAAGCGTCGGTTTATCCAGTGACTCATATCTAAAAGAGAAGTCAGAAAATTCAATGGTCATTATCGTTTAAGCCTCAGAAAGATTGCGGCTTTGTTTGTTGCGTTTTGCGACAGATTTAAGGATAAAGTAACCCACAACGGCGATCAGAACGGTGTTACCCGCAGCGATGATCGTCAACTGAGTAAAGACCTTGGTGAATGGTTCTGCGTAGAGAACGGTGTCGAGCAAGGCTGAACAGCCGTAGCCAAATACATTACCAACCAAAGCAAGGAGAACGAAGAGAATAAAATCTTTGTTATCGAAGTGGCCTTGAGAGATACGCTGTTTGGTTAAGATAGGGAAGAAACCGATCACCAAGCCGACAATGCCTGAGCCCAGAACCCAAGTTAGCCATACGCCCCAGCCAGCAAATAAATCGGTCACCCAGTGGCCGATAAATCCAACTAGGAAGCCAACGATAGGGCCAAATAGTACAGAGAAAAGAGCTAATACAGCCATTGCTGGTTTAAGTGTTGTATTGGCGAAAACTGGAATACCAAACATAGGCAGACCGCCGATACCGTAGAGTGCTGCGCCGATCGCGATGACCACGACTGTTTTTGCTGAAAAGTTCATAGATAACCTTTTGTATTACATCCTTTCATCCGTGCTTTTAGCGATGAACAACGAGCGAATGAATGGCAATGAAATTGTAAAAGAACGCAATGATAGGTGCTTTATTTGATTAAGTTTTATACACCTAAGTTCGTAAGGCGCAGATTATACCTTCAGAGTTTGAGCTTGGAAAGCTAACTATCTGGATGGCTAAAAAGTAGCAGGTTCATTTACTGATTAAAAATGCCGTTCTTAATCCTGCCAATGAAAAAGGCCTCTATGGTGGAGGCCTGTTGATTGGTAGGGTTAATGATCGAGATAGAGGTAGTTTTGCCAGCTCTTCATTCGAATCAGGACTTTACGCATGATAGAAACATGGCTGAACCTATCTGAATAGACGGCCACTTCAACTGCAGTACCTAAAGGAAGTTGGTACTCAGTGAGGTCGTCAGTAATTTTAAGCGTCACAAAGACTCGTCCACTGGTTCTCAATGCTTCAGTACCGAGTAAGCTACCACGAGCTTGGAACTGGCTCTCACCGATAGCGGGTAAAACATCAATCACTTCGCCTTTAAACACTTTTCCTGGTAGTGCTCTGAATAGAAACTCAGCTTCAAAACCTGGTTTTAGTCTTTGTAGCGAATTTTGGCGAAACGCGGCGGTATAGATTTTTTCTTCGGTATGGACGAAAGTCATAACCGGTGCCAGCGGTAGCGGTACGGCCATCACACCAGGTCGCAGCGCAAGTTGTGTGGAAAAGCCATCTGTGGGCGCTCTCACGACGGTCTGCTCTAAGTCAAACTCGGCTTTGCGAAGGTCAGCTAAAAGACGAGCAACAGTGGTGTTTTCACCGCCTATCTCAGAGTCTAGCGCTAGCTCAGCTTGTTCAACGCCCGCTGCTGCGGACTCCACGGCTGCTTGCGCCGCTTTGTAGGCTTGACGGCGAGTATCAAGTTGTTGCTCGGTGAACGCACCTTTATCGTAACCACGTTGATAGCGCGAGAACTCTCTTTGTGCTTTATCTCGTTCAGCAATCGCTTGTACTTCTGCGGCTTTGGCGGCCTGAAGCTTAGACTCTAAGCCAAGGGCTCCCTGGCTTGCTTCTTTGATTTGAGCTTCTAACTTAGACACTTCGGCCTGATAAGGGATGGGATCAATTCGAAACAAAATATCGCCTTGTTGCAATGGCTTATTTGCTTCGACAGGGACCTCAATCACTTTACCACGCACGCCAGACACGATCGGTGTTGAAGAGAAAACCTGATTGCCGATCTGAGTAAATGGGTGGTTGAAGTTCATTAATAGAATCAGCGTACCGATCAAAACCACGCCCCCAAGCACTGCTGTTGGGACAGTCCACTTATTCAATGGGATATTGAATACTTTGAAAATGGTAATACACAGCGCGGCATAAGTCAGAATGAGTAGTAAATCCATTATTGCTCCTCCTGCTTATTGTTATCATCAGACTTTTTCTGGCTTTGGGTTGCTTTGAGGGTTGCAATTTCCTGCTCTAACTGATCAACCTGATCGATGAGGGTGGAAACTCGATGGTGAATATCATGCTGCTCTTCTTCGAGCTTTTGAAATCCCCAGCCCCGCTCTTTTCGCCAAATGGTGGCCCAAATCCACAAAAATGGCCAAATGGCATGAAGAGTAAAGAGGCTAACCCAGCCCGCGTAGTGAATGGCGTCTTGGTGGGGATGCCCGCGCTCTTTAGCTATTTCATAGGGAATATCGTGAATAACGATAATGCCATAGAAGATAACTAGGGCAACAAAGACCAACAGCCCTAAGGCGAAGTAGTCTAAAAACATAGCTAAGTCCCTGTAGTTGTGTTTCTAAATTTAAATCGTACGGCGGTTGAGAAATAAAGTATAGAAATAAAAACAACAAATTAGCGATTAATTGGTTACAATTTTGTCGAAAGTTAAAGCACAGCGACGTTATGCGAGGAATGATGGGTTTTCAGGGAGAGATTGCCGTAATATGTCTTGGTCAGGCGTAGCTTTCGGTTTGTTGGTACTTTCCTTGTTCTTTATTCAGTAGTTGACTACTCAGTGCAGACTTGATTACGCCCATTTGCTTTGGCTCGATAAAGTGCTTTATCTGCTCGGTAAAATGTGCGCTGGGTGTTTTCGCCCTCGCGATGGAGCGTAATGCCAATACTCACGGTTAGTCCGCGTTCGCCAAGAATATTTTGCCAACCAAAATTGAAAATACGCTCACGGTAGTTTTCGGCATGCAATTCAGCCTGCTCGAGTGTAGAACGTTCGAGAATCACCAAGAACTCTTCTCCACCAAAACGCACACATGAAGCGCCACGAAACTTGAAATAGGTTGAAAGTTCGTGGGAGACGTTAACAATAGCTTTGTCGCCAATCAAATGGCTCAGCTCATCATTGATCGACTTAAAGTGATCGATATCGACGACCATCAAAGCAAATGGCACATCATGCAACAGCAAGTCTTTCAGTTTGACATCCAACCAACGGCGGTTGTGTAGAGAGGTCAAAGGATCGGTAAACACATCTTGTTGAAGCTGAGCTACGGTATGCTTTTGGCTTTCTGTAGTCTCTTTCAGCTCTCGGTTCTCTTGCTCAGACAAGATCAGTTTTAATTGCAACTCAAAACGAGAAAGTCGACGTAGTTGACTGGCGCCTAACTCCCCGATTGGGATCTTCTTCATTAGCTCACTCTCAATCCGGTAGGCGTTTTTTTGGTATTCTAGGGCACTTTTGAAATCATCGCTCTGCGCGCTAATTTCCGCCAGCGAGTTACATAGCTGAAGGTTGAGGATCGGAGACGCGTATTGTTTGATTCGTTTTCGGGTTGATTCTAGAACCCAATTGGCAATATGAGGTTTATTTACTTCACACAGGCAGGCAGCAAGTTCTAAACGGATCATGTTAGACAGCCAAGTCGAGTGAATGTTACCTGTCGTGTACTGTACGTTGCCAAGACAACGCATCGCTGAGTCTAGTTGTCTGCTTTGTCGATATAACTTTGCTTGGTAGAGAAGAATTTGGCCAGACAGAACTTTGTCACTGACTAGGATGCTTAACTCTTCACACTCTTTAATCAGATCGCTTGCAGCGGTGGTTCGATTGAGTTCGATATAACACGCTAACATATAGAGTTTGTATCGCAAACGGAGCGAACGACTACTAATGGCATGGTCGATACTGTCAACTTTTTGATAATAACGCAGTGCACGGTTGTGATCGCCATAGGCATCGCATAAGTTGCCCATACCTATGACCGCAAGAACATAAGCATCAATGAAGCCGTTATCGACCGCTATCGTTGATGAACTGCTGTATTCACCAAGAGCACCATGGTAATCCCCATTTTCTACCAGTTTATCTGCAAGTGCGTTGCGTACCTCTAAAATGAGCTCAGCGTCTTCAGGCAGAGAGAGATAACTTAACGCTTGTCTAAGTTCATCGATGCTGGCTTGCAACTGCTTCAGCTCAAAACGAAACTCAGCGCTAATGATTAAACACTGTGCTTTTTCCTGCGATGTGGTTGCTACATGTAGTCTGACATGATCCCAAAATATCAACGCCTCTTCACCGGACACGGAAGCTGCATCTAAACCAGATTCAGATATCTTTTTAAACAATGCTTCCATCATGATCTTCCTGTTGCAGGCTGTCTTCGAGCTGCTCTAATGTGAAAGGGAAAGAGAGGATATCTTGGTATACAACCTTAGGTAAGTCTTGGTTGAGCCCACGACGGTGCCATGGGTAAATTTCAATCATTTTTGCAAGGATATGGAAAACGTTAAGCGCTTCTTCACCTTTGTCGGCCAGAAGTAATCCGAGGCGTTCACTGCTCAGTCGAGCCAGCAGATCTTGTTTATTACAAATTGAGTGTGTCAGTTCCGCACAGACATCAAGGCAGTTGGAGTCATGGTGTTGGATGGTGATGACGGCATGGTTCGAGCGTTTCAGTTCAGTCTTGAATAGAACTAACTGCTCCCACCAATAGGTTTCCGATACCATCTGACTTAACTGTTTGTCTGGGTCAAATTCATGTTGACCACGAATTCGGTTGATCAGCTTGCGGGCGCGTTGTTCGAGCTGTCGTTTAGACGCGCGGGCTTTGTCGTTACTGACTCTTGCTGTTTGCTCGCGGAGCATAGCAATAGAGTGTTTACGATATTTTTGAAACGCTTGAAGGGCTGTTTGGTAGTCGCCCGACTCTTCAGCGACACGAGATTGTTGGAAACAGATTTGCGATAGCAACTCGCCATTGTCGAAGGAAATGGCAGACTGTTCTGCCTGTATGAGTAATTCTGCGGCTTTTTCGGGTCTTTTACGTAGAAGTTCGACTCGCGCTCGGCTAATGAATGAGTGCGCCTTCATCCAAATGAGATCGTGGCGCAGGGCGAGTTCGTGAGCTTTGCTGGTGGCTTGTTCTGCATCCTCGATGCGCTCAAGTCCTAGCAGGGCTAGTCCTCTAAAATCCCACACTTCTGCTTGCCATGTTTTATCTTGATGGTTTTTTAACACTTCCATCGCACCATCGAGAACCGAGAGCATTTCCACATAGTTGTTGAGTAAATACAGATCCCAAGCGAGTAAGATTCGTGCCTTACCTTCGAGCCAGCCAATACGGCTGTTATTGGCCACCTTAACGGCTAATTCATGGGTAGATTTGGCAAGTTGGTATTCGTGGGTGATACGCCAGACATTACCAAGGCCAATCAGTGCTTCGAGTTGGATTTCTGTTTCATCAACTAGGGCAGACTGCTCTAGCGCGTTGATCCAAAATTGCTGTGCGGAGTAGTATTTGGCTTCTCCCCAGTAATGCAGGGCGTGAATGTGTAAGATTTCTGGAAGGAGGTCGTCAGTATCAAGTGCATTGAGTTTACTATGGGCGTCTTTTATGTACTTTAAGCCCTTGCGGTACTCCATTGTGCACCAAGCACAACGAGACATGATGATTAGACACTGGATTTCACCTTCAGGGAAAAGGATTTGCGATGAGCGAGCGGCGCATTGCTCAGCAATCGCCCACACTTTATCGGCTTCCGTTTCAATTCGCCTTTTGAGTTGCTCAATTTCGACTTTTAACAGCCGCTGGCTTTTATCCAATGAATCAATCCTTTACTGCATCAGTGTTCACATACTTACTGGTATTATATTAATTGCTAAAGAATGAACACTACTAAAAGTGCTAAAACAGAAACTGTTTACGGGCATTCGTCACATTACTGAGAATTATGAAAGTAGTTCGCGCAAAGTCAAAGGTGATTGAGTCAATTCTAAAGTTTGAGCGGCTGTCCTTCCTGTCTTATCCTGATAGCATAAATTATGCCATGCTCTGAATATATCAAGCATTGGCATCAGTCCACCTGGACGTAACTTGCGCCTAGGTTCATTGATAAAGCTCTCAAACAAAGTTTGAAAACGATGTTGATAAAACTCTGTTTGGCGGATTGAAGCCTTACGAATCCACTGTTTTGGTTGGTTATTATTCCCAGCTAGGTAACAAATACCTTTAGAGGCTTGTTCGCCAGACACTATTGCCCACCTATCGCGCCACCATCCCATGTGAACAATATCGATTTTGTCGATTGGGTTTTCTTCTCGCCACGCTTTATCTTCCTCAACGTACATAAGGTCGATATTTTGACGCTGTATTCTCGGCAGGCAAACACTCAAGGCCGCAGAACGTAGTACCGGATCTTGTGGCAAATATATGGAGACTTGACGCTCACTGTGACACATATCCATCACGTGCAGAAAATGCGCGTAGGAAGTATAGGGTGGACGAATCAACGCACCCTTCGACGGGTAGTTAAATACCGTAAGATTTCCCATTGGATCTTCAACGTTACCGCGAGCCAAAATGGTTTGATATTGCTGATCAATGCGCTCCCTTAAGAACGGAGAAGGGGTTGGCGCTGGCATATTGGCTTCGGATGAATGTTCACGTGAAACGAATCGTGCCGGAAACTGATACGGATCGTGATCGACACTCCCACTAGGTTCTTCGTCAGCAGAATAATTGACGTGTTGACATAAGATGTAACCACTGTGCGCTTCACCAGTCGCTATCCACAAAACGCCATTATTGCTTTTGGGCTGGAGAGACACGTAATGAGAGGCAAGCTCATAGTCTTGAGCGTGGTTTACCCAACGGGCGTCAAACATGGCCAGTTTTCTACGACAACGACTTGCGATGTGATCGAGGTGATCGTAAAACGTCTTTGGATTGATCTCTAACTTGCGGCATATTTCGCGTACGGAATAGCCCATAAAGAGCAAACCAAGTAGGTTTTCTTGGAAGTGCAGTTTTTTATTGGCACCTGACCATTTATCGACAAACGTCGACTGACATGACTTACAACGGTAACGCTGACGGTCACCGCTATAGCCAAAGGCATGGTATAGATGTTTATGGGTGTGGACAGAAAGTCCGAAGTTTTGACAGTCGTCATTACGACAGGCGGGTAGGCCGTCGCTGTGGAGATGTCTAAGGCGGTGAAGTTCATTTAAAACTTCACGGTTATTAAGTAAGGGGGGGAAAGCACCACACTCCCGACATACCATCGCAGGTCGCTTAGGGTTAGCATGCTGCACAACGTAACGATGCGCTTCACTCAATCCAAAGTTGTCACACGCCAATGTTTTACAAAAGTTGAGCTGTAACCCGTCTGCTTCCTGTGGCAGTTTGCCAGTAGTCACTATCTCCCCCTCGGGATATTCAGGCCATCAAAGACAACTTTGGCGGCAATAAGAATAGAATTAGATGTTGATCGCTGTTTCTAGAGCCACTTTCATCATGTCGTTGAATGACTTCTGACGCTCTTCTGAACTTAGCTTCTCACCACGGATGATGTGGTCAGATACAGTTAGGATAGTTAGTGCTTTCGCCCCTAAGTCTGCAGCAACACCGTAGATACCTGCTGCTTCCATATCAACACCTAGAATGCCTAGCTTTTCCATCTTCTCGAAGATGTCCGCTTCTGGTGTGTAGAATAGGTCTGCAGAGAATACGTTACCTACTTTTACAGGAACTTGTTGAGCACGCGCTTGGTTCACCGCTTCTTCAAGTAGACCGTAGTCAGCAATCGCCGCGAAATCATGGTTGTTGAAACGAATGCGGTTAACTTTAGAGTCAGTAGAAGCACCCATACCGATCACAACGTCCATTAGGTTTACGTCGTCACGTACCGCGCCACAGCTACCTACACGAATTACGTTCTTCACGCCGTACTCAGCGATAAGTTCGTGCACGTAGATACAGCAAGAAGGGATACCCATACCGTGGCCCATAACCGATACTTTTTTACCTTTGTAAGTACCAGTAAAACCAAACATATTACGAACGTCACAAACTTGTTTGACATCTTCTAGGAAAGTTTCAGCGATGTACTTAGCGCGAAGCGGGTCGCCTGGCATAAGTACTGTTTCTGCGAAATCACCAGGTTGAGCGTTAATGTGTGGGGTTGCCATAGTTATTACTCCAAATTTATTAGTCAATCACGGTGTTGATTACTAATTGTGTTGATTTTGAAAAATCTGTTGAGGCAATACTAGCTATATCTGCCAATACTCCATGAGAAGTATGTCACAAAAGAGCGGCTATGTGTGCCAAATTTACCTATTGATAACCAAATGTGTTGAAACTGGTAAAGCAATCGATTCGGCAAAACGTTTGCTTTATGTGGTGAACCAAATAAGCAATTTTTTCGTACCATTTCCCATGATTGTACAAACACTATTTTTGTACAGTTGAAGAAAATTATGCTAAAACTTGTACAGGATTTTTACTTGTATAGCCACAAGGTTCGTAAGGAGCTCGTTATGGAACAGAAGATTAAGATTGGCATCAGTGCTTGTGTATTGGGTGAACGAGTGCGATTCGACTCCGGCCATAAAGTCAGTAAGTTTGTGACCAAAGAGCTCGCGCCTTATTTTGATTTTGTATCCGTCTGCCCTGAGGTGGGAGCCGGGATGCCAGTACCAAGACCGACGATTCGCTTAATTTCGAATGAAGAGCGAATTGCTTTGGTCGAAACGAAGGATCCAAGCAAGGAACATACTCAACAAATGATCGACTTTTCCAAAGCAAAAGTAGAGGCGCTAGCGAGTGAGCAGTTATGCGGCTATATCGTCTGTGCTAAATCACCAACTTGTGGTATGGAAAGAGTCAAAGTCTACAAAAATGGTGGGGCTGAAAACATTGGTGTCGGGCTTTATACCAGAGAGTTAATGGAGCGAATGCCATGGCTACCGGTAGAAGAAGACGGTCGGCTCAATGATCCTGTGCTCAAAGAGAACTTTGTAACTAGGGTCTACACCTTACAAGATTTCTATCAGTCTATGGGTGATGAACCGACAAGAGGGAAAATCGTCGCATTCCACTCTAGATATAAGTTGGTACTGATGGCACACCATCCTCAGTCCTATAAAAAATTAGGCAGCTTAGTCGCCAATATAAAAGAGTATCGGCTTGATGAGTTTTACTCTCTCTATCGTGAAGGGCTAATAAAAGCGATGTCGTACCGAGCGAGCAGAAAGAATAACACCAATGTTCTTCTCCACATTCAGGGCTACTTTAAACGTCAATTAGGTAAAGCCGAGAAACAAGAGCTGCGTCAGACCATCGATGATTATCGTGTCGGTTTACTCCCTTTGCTCGCCCCCCTCACTCTGCTTAAACATTACTTGTCGGCGCATCCTGATCAGTACCTTTCTCAGCAGGTGTTCTTCCAACCTCATCCTCAGGAGTTACGTTTAAGATATGGATTGTGAACAAAAGCAGTATGCAATTAGAGAAGTGTCTCAACTGACTGGTGTAAAGCCCGTGACATTGCGGGCTTGGCAACGGCGCTACAATTTAATTCAGCCACACCGTACGGAAAAAGGTCACCGAATCTATACTGAGCAGCACATAGCGCTTATTGGGGAGATACAGAGTTGGCTGAGTAAAGGAGTCTCTATCGGTAAGGTCAAACAGGTTTTAGATCTGAATGACGCCGGCGAGGCAAATGAGCTGACTGTTGTCAATCATTTGGATGAGGTGCCGTTGTTGTTAGAGGCTTTAGCTAAGCTCAGCAAAAACAAAGCGGACTCCATCATCGCCACAGTGCTGAAAGAGTACCCGATTGATATTGTAGAGCGGCAGTTCATTCAGCCCACTGAAAAAGCGCTTTCCGTGGTTCGGTTCGGTTTACGATCACTCCAAACTGGGATGATGAGAACCTTATTAGTTGCACGGCTTAACGAGATTTTAGAAGCAGAAAACAAAGTATCTAGCTCTAAACGTTGCTTACTTATTTGTTATGAAAGCACCAACGATATCGAGTCTCGCTTGTGGGCATTAACGCTTTCTCAGTCAGGTTTGCATGTCGTTATTGTCGATGGTGTCGATGACTTGTCGGGATTAGTAGAACACCCTGACTTACATGTTTATGACACATTGGCGATTTTTAGTGGACGTCCAGTTACCGTAGCCCAGCAATCTCACATTGAGAGAATTAAGCTCAGTTTTAGCGGCAACCTGGAGCTATCCGATATGGTAGAAAGCGAGTAAAACGATGAAGTTAGTATGGCTACGTAGAGACCTGCGTGTCGAAGATAACCGTGCCTTGAACTTAGCATTAGCATCAGGCCAACCTGTCGCAGCCATTTATGTTGCAACACCTAAGACTTGGCAGCGTCACGGCTTGGCACCTATTCAGGCAGACTTGATCTTTCGTCGCTTATGCGAATTGCGCAATGATCTTGATTTACTCAATGTCCCTCTATTCTATGTGCAAGTAGAGACGTTTACACAGGCGGCAGAGAGAGTGGCTGATTTGGCACAAGCCAACTCAGTGAGCGGCGTTTTCTACAATAAGGAGTATGAAGTTGACGAGCGAAATCGCGATTCATATTTAGAACAGCAACTGAGCGATTCCGATATCGAAGTGATAGGGGTCGATGACAAGTGTGCGTTGAGACCGGGCAGTGTGCTCAATAAACAAGGGGACTACTTCAAGGTTTTTACCCCGTTTAAACGCGCATATCTTACCAAATTGTACCAACAGCCTATTAGCGTACTGAAAGCAAAGCCTGTCGACTGCAAAGCTGAGCTTCAATCCATAGACGGCATAGAACGGCTTTCGTCGGCTTGTGCTCTAGATTACCCTCGTGTGTACAGTGGAAGTTACTCTGTCGAAACCAATGCTATCATTGGTCAACTTCGACGTTTTGTTTTTGAACGTTGTGATCAGTATGATCAGCAAAGGGATATTCCATCGATCAACGGCACCAGTATGCTATCTCCCTATTTAGCTATAGGGGCCTTATCGATACGTCAGTGCATGGCCCGTCTCCATAATAGTCAGACATTGCCACTCACCGCAGGAAGAGAAGTTTGGCTAACTGAATTAGTCTGGCGCGACTTTTATCAGCACTTGATCTACTTTGAAGATAAGTTGAGTAAAGGCAAGAGCTTTGTTGAATGGGGAGATTCACTTACTTGGCGAGACTCAGCCAGCGCAGTGATAGCTTGGCAAACAGGACACACAGGCTATCCCATTGTTGATGCAGCAATGAGGCAGCTAAACCAGACTGGCTGGATGCATAATCGATTAAGAATGATTGTGGCCAGTTTTTTAGTCAAAGACCTGCATCTAGATTGGCGTGTCGGCGAACGATACTTTATCTCGCATCTCATCGACGGTGACTATGCGGCCAATAATGGTGGCTGGCAGTGGTGCGCTTCTACCGGTTGTGACGGCCAACCCTATTTCAGGATCTTTAACCCCATTTCTCAGGGAGAGAAATTCGACCCTCAAGGTGACTTTGTTTACCAATGGATTCCTGAGTTAGCCAAAGTACCTCGCCAGTTTATCCATCAACCCTGGAAGTGGAGTAAAGCAAAGGAATTGTCATATCCGTCACCAATAGTTGATCATAAGACCGAAAGAGAGATAACCTTAAGCCTTTATAAAGATGCTAAGGACAATGTGAATGGTACGTAAGTTTATCGCGTTCTTTTGTTGTATAAGTTCGCCTTTATTTGCGGCTACTTACGACTTGCCTGCAAAAGAAAGCAGTATAGTAGGCAGAACTCAATATCATAAGGTGCAAGAAGGTGACACATTGGCGAATATCGCCAAGCAATACGATGTTGGTTTTCTATCTCTTATGGCTGCAAATAAGGGGGTAGATCCCTTTCTTCCCACTATAGACTACGTATTGACTATTCCGACCCAAATTATTTTGCCTAATGTTGAACGTCAGGGAATCGTGATCAACTTAGCTGAGTTACGACTCTACTATTTTGAACCTGAGATCAATAAGGTACATATTTTCCCTGTCGGCATTGGACGTATAGGGCGTGATACTCCAGAAATGGAGACTAAAATCAGCCAGAAACGTCCAAATCCTACGTGGACTCCACCAGCATCGATTCGAAAAGAGTATCTTGCCAAAGGCATCGAGCTACCAGCGGTTGTACCGGCCGGGCCTGAAAACCCACTAGGAGAATACGCGTTACGCTTGGCGTACGGCGCTGGAGACTATCTAATTCATGGGACCAACAAAGATTTTGGTATCGGACTTAGAGTCAGTTCAGGTTGTATTCGCATGGATCCGAAAGATATCGAGTGGTTGTTTTCACAGGTTCAGTTAGGGGAGAAGGTACGTGTGATCAATGAACCTATCAAGGTGGCATTAGAGCCAGATCGAAGTGTCTTTCTCGAAGCTCATGAGCCTTTGACTCGTAGTGATGGTATCAAGAAACCTTTAATCATGCCGCAAGAACTGACATGGTGGTTGGAAGAATTTGACCAGTCGGATGTTAAGGCACGAGCCGCAATCCTTGCTCAAAACGGTGTTCCCGTCGAAATCGTCGCATCAAGCTTTATCAACTAAAGAACAAAAAAAGAAAGGGTCTGCATGCAGACCCTTTCTTTTAAAAGACGTAATTACTTAGTGTAAGACTGAGCAATGTTGTCGATACGCTCATTTGCACGAGCTGCTTCTTCTTGAGCTGCCATAGCCGCATTACCAGACTTACGAACTTCTGATTGAAGAGTTTGAACGTCTTGGCTTAGCTGGCTTACTTGATTGCTCAGTTCATCCATTTTCGCAGTAGTAGCTTCGTCTGGACCAGACGCACAACCAGCTAGTAGAAGCACAGAAGATGCTGCAGCTGCGATCAACATTTTGTTCATAAGTGAACTCCTTGCATATATAAGTATCAATAAAATGCCCTATACCTTTTTGTGTATAGTAACGTCCATTAGTCTAACCCTAATTTTACGCTTCCAAAAGTCAGAAAAAGTCAAAAAAAACCAAGATTTTAGGTAATTATCGAATTAGTTGACCCACGTCTCATTGGTGAGAGCAATGAATGTAAGGCAATAAAAGTGATACTTTTATTGCCTTAGTGACATTCGATATTATTTTATGTGATCTCTATCCTCCTTAAGCGAATCCAGTTATCATAGTCTGTTTTTATTAATTCCCGTGTTGTAAGGCTCCATCATAAGCTTCGCCTGCGACACTTAATGATCAAATGGAGAATACTTTGCACTTTAAAGATTTAGGTTTAGACAATCGCTTACTCAAGAACTTAAAGCATTTTGACTTTAAGAAGGCGACAGAAATACAGCAACAAGCGATCCCGGTCGCGATTGCAGGTAAAGATCTGTTGGCTTCTTCGAAAACGGGTTCTGGTAAGACGTTGGCTTTTGTTTTGCCTATGTTGCACAAGTCATTAAAAAACAAAGCATTCTCTGCAAAAGATCCTCGCGCAGTGATTCTTGCACCAACGCGTGAGTTGGCAAAACAGGTTTACGGCGAACTACGTTCTATGCTGGGTGGCCTGACGTACGACGCGACTCTGATTGTTGGTGGTGAGAACTTTAATGATCAGGTGAAAGCGCTACGCCGCTACCCTAAGTTCATTGTTGCGACGCCAGGGCGTTTAGCCGACCACTTAGAACATCGTTCACTATTCTTAGATGGACTTGAAACACTTGTTCTTGATGAAGCAGACCGCATGCTTGACTTAGGCTTTGCTCCTGAACTGCGCCGTATTCACCTCGCTGCTAAGCATCGCCGTCGTCAAACTCTCATGTTCTCTGCCACACTTGATCATGCTGAAGTGAATGACATCGCTTTCGAAATGCTTGATGCGCCAAAACGTATTGCGATTGGTGCAGGTAGCGAAGAGCACACAGATATCACTCAGAAGTTTTACTTGTGTGATCACTTAGATCACAAAGAAGCGATTTTAGAACGCATCTTAGAGCAAGAGAACTACAAGCAGCTGATTATCTTTACGGCGACGCGTGCCGATACGGAAAGACTGACCGCCAAGCTGAATGAGAAAAAGCTTAAAGCGATTGCGCTTAGCGGTGGCTTAACTCAGACTCAGCGCAATACGATTATGAGTCAGTTTGAACGTGCTGTGTTTAAGATTCTTGTCACAACCGATATTGCTTCTCGCGGTTTGGATATTGCTAGCGTTACGCACGTGGTTAACTTTGATATGCCGAAACATACTGAAGAATATGTTCACCGAGTCGGCCGTACTGGTCGAGCAGGTAATAAAGGTGACGCAGTTTCTTTGGTTGGGCCAAAAGACTGGGATAGCTTTAAGCGTGTAGAGGCGTTTTTACAGCAAGATTTAGCATTCTCTGAGCTTGAAGGGCTGAAAGGTAAATTTAAAGGCTTACGTCCTAATAAACCCGATTATCGTGGTAAAGGTAAGTCTGCGAAGAAAGCGGCACCACAAGCCAAGAAAGCAGCCAAGAAACCCGTTAAACGCGATAAGAGTTTTCATCAGAATGTTGCTGTGGGTGATACGGTATTCATTCCGAAAAAGAAAGTCGCACCGAAAACAGACGACGAATAAGCCGTCAGATAACAAGAAAATGTCAAGTTTTGGCTTACTAATTCATAGATGTTGCCAAGATTTGTATCGATAATGCAATCCATAATTCGCGCCATTGTAAAACATTGCACGGCGCAGGGTCACTAAGGAATTATATTATTTAACATAGTCTTACAGGATGTTGCTTGGTTTGTGTGAGAGGGTACTTATGTTTGGTTAACCTAAGTTTACCATTTTATTTCCTGATTACCACCGACTCTCAGCTAGCTTGAGAAGCTTTTCTGGCATAGGTGGTGCGCATACCGATGCCCTTAAAAGTGCAAGGGTCATGTCCTCAAGGTTAAAGCGATGATTGAATCTAAAGCAGAATTCTCCAAGATATCTCGG
>NZ_JATABI010000033.1:0-47541 GCF_036533795.1 Vibrio sp. M250220
GCGTGTCCTGGACAGTCTACGTGTGCGTAGTGGCGAGTTGGAGTGTCGTACTCAACGTGAGAAGTTGAGATTGTGATACCGCGCTCACGCTCTTCTGGAGCGTTATCGATAGATGCGAAGTCTTTCGCTTCACCGCCGTACACTTTAGCTAGAGTAGTACAGATAGCAGCAGTTAGAGTTGTTTTACCGTGGTCAACGTGACCGATAGTACCAACGTTAACGTGCGGTTTAGTACGTTCAAATTTTTCTTTAGACACGATCGTGTTCCTTCCTAGTTATGATTCGCCACGATCCGAATTGATCGAGACGCGCCAGAAATTGCTATTTTATGCGCCAACGCCAGTCAGCGCAATATTTGGACGCATTGATCTTCAAAAAAAGCTGGACTTTTTTTTCAGTTCAAGACGATTTATTAGTAACCACGGTCTGCAATGATTTTCTCTGCAAAGTTTTTCGGTACTTCAGCGTACTCGTAAAACTCCATAGAGTAAGACGCACGGCCTTGAGTTGCAGAGCGTAGGTCTGTTGCGTAGCCAAACATCTCAGATAGAGGCACTTGAGCACGGATGATCTTAATACCCGCCACGCCCTCGTCCATACCTGCGATCATGCCACGGCGACGGTTAAGATCACCTACAACATCGCCCATCCAGTCTTCTGGAGTGGTTACTTCAACATTCATCATTGGCTCAAGAAGAACTGGTTGCGCTTCTAGTGCACCTTTCTTGAATGCCATCGAGCCGGCGATCTTAAACGCCATCTCGTTAGAGTCAACATCGTGGTAAGAACCATCGAATAGTGTTGCTTTAATATCTAGCACTGGGTAACCCGCTAGAACACCACTGTTCATTTGCTCTTCGATACCTTTCGATACCGAGCTGATGTATTCCTTAGGAACAACACCACCCACAATTTCGTCAACAAAGACAAAACCTTCGCCAGGTTCAGATGGCTCCAGTTTGATCCATACGTGACCGTACTGACCACGACCACCAGATTGACGTACAAATTTACCTTCAACTTCCGCACTACCACGGATAGTCTCACGGTAAGCAACCTGAGGTTTACCTACATTACAGTCAACGCTGAATTCACGTTTCATACGGTCAACGATGATATCTAAGTGAAGCTCACCCATACCAGAAATCAAAGTTTGACCTGTTTCGTCATCCGTTTCGACGCGGAATGACGGGTCTTCTGCTGCTAGTTTACCTAGAGCAATGCCCATTTTTTCTTGATCTGCTACAGAGCGTGGCTCTACAGCGATCTGAATAACTGGCTCAGGGAACTCCATACGCTCTAGAATAACCTTGTGGTTAATATCACACAGCGTATCACCTGTTGTAACGTCTTTAAGACCGATCGCGGCAGCAATGTCACCCGCGCGAACTTCTTTAATTTCGTCACGCTTGTTTGAGTGCATCTGTACAATACGACCAAAACGTTCTTTCTTCTGCTTAACAGAGTTGTAAACCGCATCACCTGAGTTCACGACACCAGAGTAAACACGCATAAAGGTTAGCGTACCAACAAATGGGTCTGTCGCAATTTTAAATGCCAGTGCTGCAAACGGTTCGTTGTCGTCTGCATGACGCTCAACTTCATTGTCGTTTTCGTCAACACCTTTGATTGCTGGAACATCTACCGGAGAAGGTAAGTACTCAACAACCGCGTCTAGTACTGCTTGAACACCTTTGTTTTTGAACGCACTACCACAAGTGGCAAGAACGATTTCGTTATTCAGTGTACGAGTACGTAGAGCTTGCTTGATTTCAGCTTCAGTCAGTTCGCCTTCTTCAAGGTACTTATCCATCAGCTCTTCAGACGCTTCAGCAGCCGACTCAACAAGGTTGTTGCGCCACTCTTCTGCCATTTCTAGCATGTCTGCTGGGATCTCTTCGTAAGTGAAGGTTGTACCTTGATCTTCTTCGTTCCAGTTGATCATCTTCATCTTGATCAGGTCGATAACACCTGTGAAGTTCTCTTCCGAACCAACGTTAAGCTGGATTGGAACAGGGTTCGCACCAAGACGGTTTTTGATTTGATCAATAACACGTAAGAAGTCAGCACCTGCACGGTCCATCTTGTTAACAAATACCATACGTGGAACGTGGTACTTGTCAGCTTGACGCCATACAGTTTCAGATTGAGGTTCAACACCAGATGAACCACAGAACACAACAACAGCACCATCAAGTACGCGTAATGAACGCTCTACTTCGATAGTGAAATCTACGTGTCCAGGAGTATCGATAATGTTGATGCGGTGGTCTTGGAATTGCGCTTCCATACCACGCCAGAAAGTTGTAGTCGCAGCTGAGGTAATTGTGATACCACGCTCTTGCTCCTGCTCCATCCAGTCCATGGTAGCAGCGCCATCGTGCACTTCACCGATTTTATGAGAAAGACCTGTGTAGAACAGAATACGTTCACTTGTGGTTGTTTTACCTGCGTCTACGTGAGCGACGATACCAATATTACGGTAGCGCTCGATAGGTGTTTTACGAGCCACGATTGAATCCTCTTGAATTAGGGACTATTGCTATCTCTAGTTAATTTAGCCTGTTTTTGGTGCTTTTTGCTTGCCCTAGATATAGCAATAGTTCCTAAGCTTGCGCATAGGAACTAGAGTAGAGCCGCGGGGAGTCCCGCGGCGCTGAAAGGTATTACCAACGGTAATGTGCGAACGCTTTGTTTGCGTCAGCCATGCGGTGAACGTCTTCACGTTTCTTAACCGCAGTACCTTTGTTCTCAGACGCGTCTAGCATTTCAGCAGCTAGGCGTTGAGCCATAGATTTTTCACCACGCTTACGCGCAGCTTCAACCAACCAACGCATAGCAAGTGCGTTACGGCGAACCGGACGTACTTCTACAGGTACTTGGTAAGTTGAACCACCTACACGGCGAGATTTAACTTCTACCGCTGGGCGAACATTTTCAAGAGCTTCTTCAAATACAGCTAAGTGATCTTTACCAGATTTCTCAGCCATAGTGTCTAGTGCAGTGTAAACAATTTTCTCTGCAGTAGATTTTTTACCGTCAACCATTAGGATGTTAACGAATTTTGCCAGCAGTTCAGATTTGAACTTTGGATCTGGAAGGATCTTACGCTGACCAATGACGCGACGACGTGGCATGGATTTTCTCCGTTGTCTTCTTCAGGTTTTATCCAAAACTTTTCAGTTTTTTCAAAAAATTAAAAATAATTTAGTGTTTGGCCTTACTTAACGGATTCCATTAAGACTTAGGACGCTTCACACCGTACTTAGAACGACCTTGTTTACGGTCATTTACGCCAGCACAGTCTAGTGCGCCGCGAACAGTGTGGTAACGCACACCTGGAAGGTCTTTAACACGACCACCACGGATTAGAACAACTGAGTGCTCTTGAAGGTTGTGGCCTTCACCGCCGATGTACGAAGTTACTTCGAAACCATTTGTCAGACGTACACGACAAACTTTACGAAGTGCTGAGTTAGGTTTTTTAGGTGTAGTAGTGTAAACACGAGTACATACACCACGTTTTTGTGGGCACGCTTCTAGTGCAGGCACGTTGCTTTTAACAACTTGCTTTGCACGAGGCTTACGTACCAACTGGTTAATAGTTGCCATTAACTAGCTCCTGATTTACTTGAAAGTAAGCTTTGTGAAAAATCTATCCCTAACCACTAGTGGTAGTTAGGGACGCAAAATTCTATTCAGCAGTGAGAGGTGTGTCAAGAAATATACGGATCTTTTTTGCTCAACTTCTACCTACGATGTGTAAAAGCACAGCGACACTTTTGACTGAGAATGATTTGGTTATTGCCAAGTTATCGAATTAGTGGACTCAACGGTCAAATTGACGAACCCGCTATAGTCAACCAAGAGTAACGATGGGCTGATACGGTTGGTGATTCCACGCGCATCAACGTCCGCTTTTAATACAGCGATATTCAACCCTTGAATAAGAGGATAGGTTTTGTGCTGTGGATTGGCACTGTATACGGCATCTTCGATTAGCAGTAGCTGGTCACCTTGGGTATAGACCTTTACTGCCTCTTCAATTGCCTGAATGGTTTTAACGATATGGAGCATGTAATACCACTACCTAAAATGTCAGGATCTTACCGGCTTGGTGAAGCAGGGCAGCGAGCTCACTTTGCGATAGCTTTTGAGCATCCAAGACGAGATCTGCTTGAAGCAATCCACGCTCGGCCAATGACGACTCACACACATAAACTTGCTCTATGTCGTAGAGGTCAAACAGCTTTAGCATAGGTGCGTAGTCCTTGCTAAGAATATCGCTCGTCTGCTGTCCTTGAAGTAGCTGATAAACCCCATCACCACTGAAAATAACACTGATGTCTTCGCAATACGCTGACGCAGCAAGTAACGCATCAACGCCTTCTCGACCAGCGGAGCTACCGTGAGGCGCACTACGAAATAAATAAGTTAACTGACTCAAAACTGCACTACTCTATCTTGAACTAACATGGCTTCTGCCAAGCTACCTAACCCTGCCTGCTGGAAACCTTCCGCTAAGTTACTTTGAGATAAGCCATGCTGATTCGCTTCATCCTGACTCACTACTCCACGCCGCAACGCAGCCGCAACGCAGGTTTCGAGGCGCACGCTATGCTGATTCGCTAGACTCTGCCATGCTTTGACTAAGTCAAACTCATCATTGGCAGGCACGGTTAACGCACTGCCGTTATTTACGCCATCTTGATAGAAGAATACGCTAACCAGAGTGTGTCCCTGTTCGATAACGGCTTGAGCAAATTGATAAGCACTACGCGCTGATTGGCTACCGTAGACGGAACCATTAACCACCAGCGTATAAGTCAAGCGGTTCACCTTTCTTCATCCTCAGTCTTACGCTGACGAATGTATAGGTAAACCGTATGCTTAGATATATTGAGACGATCAGCAACTCGGTTGATTGCATCTTTAATGTCAAAAATACCTTTGTCGTATAGTTCCATCACTATCTGACGATTTTTGGTGTTGTTCGAAACCGACTTATCCGCATTGATTTCTTCAATAGTACGCTCAACAGTTTGGTCGACCAGCTCTTCAACATCACTAGCAAAGTTCACAGATGACGCAGCTTGTTTCGCTTCTTCCGTTGGCATGAATGATTGAAGAACCTGAGAGAAAGGCGCATCAAGGTTAACGTTGACACACAAAAGACCAATTACTCGATTCTCACCATTGCGAATAGCCACTGTGATTGACTTCATCAATACTCCACCCTTAGCTCGTGTGAAGTAAGAACGAGAGAAGTTGCGCTCAGAACCTTCTATATCTCGAAGCATTTTAAGCGCTAAGTCTGTAATCGGTGAACCCACTTGACGACCAGTGTTTTCACCGTTGGCAATCTTGATCGCGGATGTATTTAAATCTTCAAGTGAGTGAAGAACAATTTCACAAAACGGGCCAATCAGGCTCGCAATTCCATCAACAACAGCTTCGTATGATCTGAGAATGATCTTATCGTGCTCACTAAATGGCATCACATTCACAGATTCCATTTCGAGCAACATATCCGTGTTTACTGTTTCTGTAGTTGTCACTTTTTTAAGCCTTAGAGCGATAAATCAACAAATTGATGTAAGTTTATCAGAAATTTTGATGAGAGCCTCTAGCTAAGCGGCTATCTAGTGATTTAGAACAAAAAAAATAGCATCTCTGTTTATCAAAACGTTAAAAAAAAGAAAGGTCTGACATAACTCAGACCTTTCGATTGGAATGCACTCAATGACTATTGAGCCGCATCTTCGCCGTTATCTACTTTGAGTAGCTCAACTTCAAATACTAGCGTCGAGTTTGCAGGAATCGTCGGCGTGTCTTGCTCACCGTAAGCTAATTCTGGCGGAATAACGAACTTAAATTTAGAGCCGACAGACATCAACTGAACACCTTCAGTCCAACCAGGAATGACGCGGTTAAGTGGGAAAGTTGCAGGTTCGCCACGATCGTAAGAACTGTCGAACTGAGTTCCATCTATAAGGGTACCCTTGTAATGAACCTGAACGGTGTCTGTATCAGCCGGTTTCTCGCCTTCTGCAGGAGTCAACACTTGGTATAGCAGACCCGATTCAGTCTTCACTACACCGTCTTGCTTTTCAAACTCTGCACGGAATGCGTCGCCATCTTGCTTAGCTGCCGCGGCTTTTTCTGCCGCTTGCTTTTGCATTGTTTCAGCAACACGCTTATCTAAAGCTTCTAACGCTGCACGTGTTTCTTCTTCATTCAGCTCAGGGTTACCAGCAAATACGTGCTCAATACCTTTAAGCACAAGTTCCTTATTCAGCGTAATGCCGATTTCGCTTGGCTTGTCTAGGCTCGTGCTCAAGTAGTTAGCAAAAGAAACGCCGATAGCGTAAGCAGCTTTGTCATCTTCTGTTTTGAAGTGAACAAGTTTGCCCGTCTCAGCTTGCACTTGCTCAACCGCTGGTGCTGCTTCTGTTTTTGGTTCTTCTTCTTTCTGACAGCCAGCAGCTAACGCAACCGTTGCAGCAAGCAGTGACACTTTAAAAATTGATTTCATTAATTTCTCCAATAATGGCTAACCATTTGTCTTTGCGCACAAATATGGAATTTCCACTGGTGTGCACGAACATGTTGTACCAATATAACTAATATATGTCGTTTTTAAACCTACACTAGGTGAAGAATGGTACCAAATGCGTATTATTTTTAACTCACTACTCATCACCATTGTCATTTCAGCGTTAAATGGCTGCTTTTTCTCCAGCCAAGACGCTCAACGATGGACAATTGAACCTAAAGGAACAACCAGTTTTGCGCTAAGTCGAGACGCACGCTTTGCATTGCTCTATTCCAAGGAGCATCAACTGGTGCTTTGGGATCTAAGCGAAAGTCAACAGCTTGCCTCATTAGGTCCACAAGACCCTCAATCAAGTACCGTTTCTCGAATCAGAATCTCAGACAACGGCCGTTTTGCCGTTACTGCAACACAAATTAACTTTGCAGTTTGGGACTTAGCATGGACTCAAGCGCAAGGCTTATGGTCTATCTCAGATGGACTCATTAGGGATATCGACATCGCTAGCAATGGTGATCAAGTGCTGCTTGGTCTTTCAAATGGCAAAGCCATCTACGTCAACTTAGTCACCGGACGGCGATTAGAGTTCCTCGCCCATAACGAAAAAGTCAATTCTGTTGCTCTATCACCAAACGGACGCTTCGCTTTATCTGGAGGAAACGACTACAAAGCTTACCTGTGGGATACCCAAACTGGACAAATACTCAAGACCTTTGAACACGAGCAACGAGTTAATCGTGTCGCTCTGCACAGGGATGGTGATTATGCCTTCACCTCAGACGGAGGTAATCAGGCGATTATCTGGGATCTTAAGACCGGTGAGCAGCTGTCATCACTAAGCAGTTTCTCGCGCCAGCTGATCTTCTCAACTGCGCGCTTTTCTGATGACGGTCAGTACCTTGTTACCGGCACGCCTTCAAGTCGAATCATGGTATGGAATACTAAGACTGGTAAACGAGTCGATGGATTTGAGGCGGAACCACTAAAAGATACTCGCCCTCCTCGCGCAGTGGTGTATGATGCTGCCTTTGACAGCCAGAACCGTGTTATTTCGGGAACCTCGGCTGGTATTGCCCAAGCTTGGAATGTGGATTATTAGTGATGACAGAGCAGCAGGTTGAACAGCTAGAAAAGCGCGTAAACGACTTAGAGTGTCAGTTGGCGTTTCAAGAACAAACGATCGAAGAACTTAACGATGCGTTGAGTCAGCAACAATTGCTGATAACCAAGATGCAAGATCAAATGAAGTATGTGGTAGGAAAAGTGAAGAATATCGATTCTTCAAGTCTTGCCGATCCTTCACAAGAGACGCCACCACCTCATTATTGAGAAAAGACGTAGACGATCACGGCTCCAGCAACCACTAAACAGCCCCCAATTCTACGCAATTGATGATCGGATTGTTCACTCAATTGAGCGACCATGTTTCGCCATCCTTTTGGTGCGAATAACGGGCCTAAGCCTTCGACAATCAAGACTAAACCAAAAGCTAACCAGAGTGCATTCGACATCATTGTCCTCATGAAAAAATAAAGGCTCCGTATATCGGAGCCTTTTTGTTACTTAATGAATCTTACTTTGACGGTGCGCCAGCAGCATTATTCATGTATTGGAAGAATTCACTCTTAGGATCCAATACCAGAATATCACTCTTCTCACTGAACGATTTCTCATAAGCCTTCAGTGAGCGTAAGAAGCTGTAGAACTCAGGATCTTTATTGTACGCACTAGAGTAAATTTTCGCTGCTTTCGCATCGGCTTCACCGCGTGTAACACGCGCTGTTTTATCGGCTTCAGCAAGAACGGTTGCGACTTCTAGCTCAGCCTGAGCGCGGATAACCTCCGCACGCTCACGACCTTGAGAACGGTGCTTACGAGCAACCGACTCACGTTCTGCACGCATACGTTTGTAGATTGAATCACTGATGTTGTCAGGTAGGTTGATTTTCTTCATACGGAAATCAACAATCTCAACACCAAGGTCAGTTAGAGCACTATCACGAGTACCTTCCAGTACATTGGCCATGATCTTGTCGCGCTCACCATCAATCTCTAACGCTTCTTTTGCAGCTTCAGTCGTCACTTCTTCGCTATCAGCACTGTCTGGTAACACGTCGTTATTACGTGGACCCGATACAATTTGCTTGATTTCGCGAGCACCAATCTCAGAACGAAGTACGTCTGTTACTTTACGCTCTAAAAGTGCTTCAGCAGTCAATACGTTACCGCCACCCGTTGTTAGATAGAAACGACCGAAATCTTCAATACGCCACTTCACGTAGGTATCGATGATAACGTCTTTTTTCTCTGACGTTACGAAGCGGTCTGAACGACCATCCATTGTTTGGATGCGAGCGTCTAACGTTTTAACACGGTCAAACAGTGGCATCTTAAAATGGAGGCCAGGCTCGTAAATTTTCGATACGCCGTTGTCATCTAAAACACGACCAAATCGAATAACCAAACCACGTTCACCCTCTTGAATCACAAATACTGACATCAGCAGTAGAGCAATTGTTACAACTAATACAGGGATCATTAACTTACGCATTCTTAATATCTCCCTTGACGTGAACCAGTTGAACGAGATTGAGAGTCTGAAGTGCTATCGGATTGCTGAGATTCAAGCTCAATCTGGTCATAAGCTGAAGTTTCCTTCACCTTACGGTTGGTTTGAGTTTGAGCTTCACCTGCTAACTTATCGATCGGCAAGTACAGTAAATTACCGCTTGATTCAGAATCAATCAGAACCTTAGAAGTACTGCTGTAAACTTCTTCCATTGTATCTAGATACAGACGGTTACGAGTAACTTCTGGTGCTGCTTGGTATTCAGGTAGCAGTTTCTCAAACTGAGCAACCTGACCTAGCGCTTCGTTAACGACACGCTCAGAGTAACCAAGTGCCTCTTTCTTCAAACGTTCTGCACGACCCGTCGCTTTCGGCAAGATATCGTTGCGATAAGCTTCTGCTTCACGTTCAAAACGCTCTTCATCTTCTCGAGCCGCAATTGCATCATCAAAAGCGTCTTTTACTTGCTCTGGCGGACGAGCTGACTGGAAGTTGACGTCAACTAGAACCACACCCATATCGTAGCTATCGATAATCGAATTCAACGTTTCCTGTGTGCTTTGACGAATCTGCTGACGACCACTTGTCAGGATACTATCCATCAATGCGTCACCAACAACCGCACGTAGAGCAGAATCTGTAGCTTGGCGTAAGCTATCATCTGCGTTTGTCACGCGGTATAGATACTTGTATGGGTCAGCTACACGGTACTGAACGTCCATTGCAACCGTCACAACGTTTTCATCTTTGGTCAGCATTAGACCAGATGAACGTAATGAACGAATTGCCTGTACGTTGACCGCTTCATACTCATCAATAAAGCGAGGGCGCCAGTTCAAGCCTGGATCGACCACACGGTCATACTTACCTAGACGTAGCACAACACCACGCTCAGCTTCACCAATGGTGTAAAAGCCAGCAAAGAACCAAATTGCTATCGCAATGATAGCAATGACACCAAAACCTAGTGCACCGCCGCCACCGATAGACGAACCTTTACCACCTTTACCACCAAACTTTCCACCCAGTTTCTGACTCAGTTTATTAAATACTTCGTCTAAGTCTGGCGGTCCTTGATCACGGCCACCTTTGTTACCACGATTATTATTCCCCCAAGGGTCATTATCGCGGCCATTGTTGCCGTTATTATTACCAGGCTCATTCCACGCCATTAGAAAGCTCCATCATTAGATATGACGTTATACTGTAGCAGTCATTTAAGTAACTATAAAGTCACGTAAAACTGCCCCTTCTCTTTTTTCAAGTCTAGACCAATCCACCTGTTGCATGCGAACATCAATCAACAAGTCACCATCCTGATCATATTCTTCTCGTTGAATACATTTCATTTGGAAGAATGTACTACGAATTCGCCCTTGGTGTTGTGGCGGAATTCGCAATTGATATTGAACCATCTGGCTAGCAAGACGCTCTTTCAACGCCTCAAACAGCAGTTCAATACCGATGCCTTCCATTGCCGAAACCCAAACGGCGCGAGGTACACCCTCTTCATCACGTTCGATTCTTGGTTTCTGGTCTTCGAGATTATCAATTTTGTTCATCACCAGAAGAGATGGCACCTCATGGGCATCAATTTCTTCTAACACTATATGAACAGCTTGAATATTCTCACGAAAACGGTCATCGCTGGCATCAACAACATGTAACAAAATGTCAGCTTCTTGAGTTTCTTGCAGTGTTGCTTTAAAGGCAGCAACAAGATCATGCGGAAGATGACGAATAAAACCTACGGTATCCGCCAAAATCGCTGGGCCAACATCATTTAACTCAATTTTACGTAGCGTGGGGTCAAGTGTGGCAAATAACTGATCTGCCGCGTAAACACCCGCTGAGGTAATTCGGTTAAATAAAGTAGATTTACCTGCGTTGGTATACCCCACCAAAGAGACAGTCGGGATTTCCGCTCGATTTCTAGCTCGGCGACCTTGCTCACGTTGCTTCGCCACTTTTTCTAAACGGCGAAGTATGGTCTTAATACGAACACGCAATAAACGTCGGTCAGTTTCTAACTGAGTTTCACCTGGTCCACGTAAACCAATACCACCTTTTTGTCTTTCAAGGTGTGTCCAACCACGAATCAATCGAGTAGAGATATGGCGTAACTGTGCAAGTTCAACTTGAAGCTTACCTTCGTGGGTGCGGGCACGTTGAGCAAAAATATCTAGGATCAAACCAGTGCGATCCAAAACTCGACATTTACACAACGCTTCTAGGTTACGTTCTTGGGCAGGAGAGAGGGCGTGATTAAAAATCACAATATCAGCATCAGAAAGCTGCACCGCTTGTGCAATCTCCTGAGCCTTACCCTCTCCGACATAGTATTTAGGGTGTGGTGACTGACGACTGCCTGTTACAACTTGTAACGCAGATACGCCAGCTGAAGAGACCAGCATCTCAAACTCACTGAGATCTTCCCACTCCCCTTCTTGCGTGAAGTTGACATGAACAAGTACGGCTCGCTCACCGGCTTCATAACGGTCAAACAAGCAATCAACTCCTTAAAAACTAATTGGGTAATTCAGAGAATTAATCTTCTGATTTGTCTTGCTGACGATCACCTTGTGGGCGCGGTTCACCACTATGGTGGCTCACTGGACGAGCAGGAACTACCGTAGAAATTGCGTGCTTGTACACCATTTGGTTAACTGTGTTTTTCAGCAAGATAACAAATTGATCAAATGATTCGATCTGACCTTGCAGTTTAATTCCGTTTACAAGGTAGATTGATACAGGAATACGTTCACGACGTAATGCATTTAAGAATGGGTCTTGTAGAGATTGCCCCTTAGCCATTTTTATTTTCCTTATTTTGTAATTTTGTTTTAGTTATTTAGCTAGTGGTGCGCTGCATTAAAATATGCGACCTTTGCTCTGAGCTAAACGAATAAAATAACACCCTGTCGCTACCTGTTATGACGGCTTTAGACCGAAATTTCAAGTAACAGATCCTTTACAGGGCAAATTCACGCAAAAGCGATCACATTATACACAGCTAAAACCTTCAGATGCTATTGCATTTGAAACAGTTTCTAGTGCTTGTTCAATGTTTTCACTATCTAACCAAGTTAAATTATCCCAGCTGCGTAACCAGGTAATCTGTCGCTTGGCCAACTGGCGGGTTGCACATACGCCCTTAAAGATGGCGTCATCTAACGTGCAATTCCCATCCAAATAGTCCCACATCTG
This sequence comes from Vibrio sp. M250220, assembly GCF_036533795.1. NCBI lineage: Bacteria > Pseudomonadati > Pseudomonadota > Gammaproteobacteria > Vibrionales > Vibrionaceae > Vibrio > Vibrio sp. M250220. The sequence continues at coordinate 12,330 of NZ_JATABI010000033.1, forward strand.
TCTGTAACCAACGCAACGAATTGACGGAAGATCAGGATGAAGATCTTGGCGAGCATATAAAGCTCTCATCTCTTCTTCAAACCCTGCTTCAATCATTTTTTCATAGCGAAGCTCTATCCGACGATGGAGTTCAGCCCTTTCCTTAGGAGCTATTGCAAACTGTTTAACTCTAAACGGCAGGCTATCACCTTTGGTTTGAGTCAGCTCAGTTAGAGTTTTACCTGAAATTCGATAAACTTCCAATGCCCTTGATAACCTTTGTGGATCATTCGGGTGGATTCGCCCAGCTGAGACAGGATCAATCTCTATCAGTTGAGAGTGGAGCTTATCCCAACCTTGAGCCAATGCTTCTTGCTCAATCTGCTGACGGATTTCAGGATTGGCAGCAGGCAGAGGTGATAAACCTTCCAACAACGCTTTGTAGTACAACATAGTGCCGCCCACTAAGAGTGGGATCTTACCTTGTTCTACAATATCGTTCATTTCGTTTAATGCATCTCGGCGAAAATCCGCCGCCGAATACGATTCACTTGGATCTAAAATATCAATCAAACGATGTGGTGCTTGCTGCTGTTCATTGGCATCCGGTTTTGCCGTGCCAATATCCATACCTTTATAGATCAAAGCTGAATCAACAGAAACGATCTCTACTGGAAATTTTTTTCGCAAACGTATTGCGAGATCAGTCTTGCCTGATGCGGTTGGCCCCATCAAAAACAGAGCCAACGGTAATTCACTGTTATTCATATCTAAAATGCTGCAATCGTTGCAGAAAAATCAACGGGTCTCACAAACGTCTTGTCACCCAATGGAAGCCGATCTTGCCATAGCTGTTCGAGATCAGCGATGATCTGAATTGCTTCCGACAGAGTGTAGTCGCTTTTCACTTGAGTAATGCGATCACTTAACCAACTTGCGATCTGAGGATCGCTGAGCGAATTCGATGTCGCGACATACGAAGCGGCGTAAGATAGCAGATCTGGAACCAGTTGTTGTAAGTTTTGTTGCCTTAATGGTTGAGGTACTCCCATAACCATTAGCGCTTTATTGCTGCGTGTCTTAAGCTCAATTCCAAACTTTTTAAGTACCGAGTCCAAACGCTCTGCCACCTGCAAAAGCTCTGGATCCAACTTTAGCGACAGTGGAACGAGTAAAGGTTGGCTTTTCAACGCCCCATGGAGCGTCGACAATTGACCATTAATACGAAGCCATTCCGCTTTTGCTAAGTTCACCAAGCAAGTTCCAGACTTATCTCCCATGACCAGATAACGACCTTGCGCAATAGAGATCGCTTTGCCCAGTGTTTCGACCGTATCACCACTCATTGGTTCAGTATGATTCTGAATTGACGTTTGATTCTCCATATGTGCTGAGTGGAACTCTGGAGTCTTCAATAACTCTTGATACGCCTTCACTTCTTGCCTGCTAGGCGCGGGCTCACTGTATCGCTCGGTAACTCGAGGTTTTGGCTCCGCTCTGGACTCATGCCACTCATTGCGGGGTGGCGATTCACGTAACGAATCTCGGTGGCTTTGATAGTCCGCCTTGCCAGGATACGAAGGAATAGCTTCAATCGCCTGATACTCTTGTTGCGATACCCCTGTAGCCTCCGACAATTCACTTAGCGATGCAGGAGCTTGTTCAGGTTCAGAATGAAATGCGGACGCTGTATGCTGAGGCTTGTCGATGTACGCACTTTGTGCCAGCGCATCACTTAGAGCCTGATAGATAAAATCGTGCACTAAACGAGCTTGATGAAAACGAACTTCATGCTTTGCTGGGTGCACATTGACATCAACTTGATGCGGGTCGAGTTCAATAAACAGAACGTAAGTTGCAAATTGATCTGGTCGCAGGCTGGTTTCATAACTCTGACGGATAGCATGATTGATCAACTTGTCTCTCATCATCCGCCCATTTACATAGCAATACTGTAGATCGCTTTGCTGCCTTGCACCTTCAGGGGTGGTTATCCAACCATGCAGTTTCAGTCCTTGATGCTCAAGCTCTATCTTAAGCATATTACGTACAAAACTATTGCCACAAACTGCCGCTATGCGCTTCTCGGCCTGAGCTTCTGTCTTCGCAGCTCGGTACTGTTTGACCAGTTTACCGTTATGTCTGAGGTTGATCGTAACGTCGAATCGACTCAACGCTATGCGTTTAAGTAACTCATCAATATGCGTAAATTCGGTTTTTTCGGTACGAAGGAATTTACGCCTAGCCGGAGTATTGAAGAAAAGATCCAGCACTTCAACCGAGGTACCAATCGGATGAGCTGCAGGCTGAAGCTTCACTTGCATATCTCGCCCCTCACTGTATGCAGCCCAAGCTTGCTCCTGAGTGGCTGGACGAGAGGTCAGAGTTAGACGTGCGACAGAGCTGATACTAGCCAAAGCCTCACCGCGAAACCCTAGACTGATGATCGCTTCAAGATCGTCAAGGGTATGGATCTTGGAAGTCGCATGTCGACTTAAAGCAAGACCGAGTTCCTCTTTGACGATTCCTTTACCATTATCACGAACACGAATCAGCTTAGCTCCGCCTTTTTCGATATCGATATCGATGCGTGTAGCGCCTGAATCTAAGCTATTTTCAACCAGCTCCTTGACCACGGAAGCTGGTCTTTCTACCACCTCGCCAGCTGCTATCTGGTTCGCTAAACGAGCTGGAAGAATTCTAATCGTCATATTGGCTACTTAATCTTTAGTTGCGTGGGATAATGAGTACCTGACCCACCGCGAGTTGATCAGAGCGTAAGTTGTTCGCTTCGCGAAGACTGGCAACACTCACACCATAATTGCTGGCAATCTTACCAAGGAACTCACCACGTTTAACCGTGTGCTTACGCAATGGCTGATCTTTCAAGCTCACTGTGATCTTGAGTTTTTGACCCAACTTAAGCGTGTCTGATTTGAGACTATTCTCTCGCTTAATCGCATCAACCGACACCTTGTATTTGGTGGCAATTTTACCTAGATACTCACCACGCTGAACCACGTGAGTGAGTGTTTTAGTTTCTACAGGGTTCTTAATCTGCGGTACAGCTATCGCACCACTAGAACCTGGAATCGTCAACATCTGACCGATCGCCAGACTACTGCTCTTCAGCTTGTTAGCCTGCATAATCGCTTTAGTCGACGTTCCGTATTTGTTGGCGATAACAGACAATGACTCACCACGAGACACTTTATGCTTGATCGCTTTCCCACGGTTCGCAAACAGAGTGCCTTCCGGCGGATTGGCTTCAAAATACTGGACTATCGCCTTCGCTAAAGCTTGAGCTAACTTATCCTGATGACTGCGTTGAAAGAGGAGTTTTTCTTCTGTTGGGTTAGAAATAAATCCTGTCTCAACCAGTACAGAAGGGATGTCTGGTGATTTTAATACCGCAAGACTCGCATTAACTGGGTCTTTCTTATGTAGATAGATCCCCGAACGGGTCATTTCACTCAGAATCTTAGTGGCTACCTTAAAGCCCTCTTTCTGAGAATGGCTAAATTGCAAATCCAGTAGCGTCTGACTGACATTCTTATCATTATTATTCTTAGCCAGTACTTCACCAGCGCCACCAAGCAGTTGTGACTGTTCCTCATGATTCTCTACCCAACGAGCAATTTCCGAGTTTGCACGGCGTGTATTCAGAACAAAGACTGAGCCACCTCTAGGTTGAGGAGTATGAAATGCATCGGCGTGAATTGACACTAAGAGGTGCGCTTTATTTTTACGTGCAATCTCCGAACGCTTATTCAAATTGACGTAGTAATCCCCCCCACGAGTTAGCACCGCCTTCATGCCTGGAACAGCATTGATTTGCGCAGCCACCTTCTTCGAAACGGCTAGAGTCGCGTGTTTTTCATATTTTTTTGTTGGACCAATCGAGCCTGGGTCTTCACCACCGTGACCCGCATCAATAGCAACCACAATGTCGGCCGTGCCATGCAGCTGAGACGCATCTCGGCTGACCGTCGTTTTGCTGTTGGTTGGTGTCGTTGCAGGTGCTGACGCGCCAGAACTGTCATGTGGCATATCAATCACTAAGCGATGACCATACTGCCCACCGGGTGTCGGTGCCAGCTTAAACAACTGGGGATTCACTTTACGCTTTAGTTCAAACACTAAACGGTAGGTGCCTTTTTCTGGAGGGGAACTTTGGCGTATTTTTTTCAGTACCGGACTATCAGAAATCGTCAGTGGTAGCTTAGTACTCAGCGTGGTCTGCTTGAGGTCCACTACTAACCGCTCAGGGCTGGAAAGGGTAAAGTAACTGAAGTCAGCTTCAGATTTTAAATCTATAACAACTCTTGTTTCATCTGGAGATGGCCAAACGCGAATGCCCTCAAGAGCATTCGCGAAACTAAAACCGGAGAAAAGAGTAAGAGCAACAAAAAATGGAAAAAATACAGCTCTTAATAAACGGCTCTTCAACATAACTCCAACTGTTCTAATAAGTGACTTCCATAGGGATTATTTGCCGTGAGTTGAACGACTCGTGCCTCACCATCGTAACGAAGATCAATATCAAGATCGGCAGCAGGCAACAAACCTTGTCCTTTTTCTGGCCATTCCACAAGGCAGATAGCATCAGGGGTGAAATAATCACGGATCCCCATGAACTCAAGTTCTTCAGGATCAGCTAGGCGATAAAGATCAAAATGATAAACTTGCCACTGATCAAGCTGGTAAGGCTCAACCAAGGTATAGGTAGGGCTTTTTACATTCCCCTGATGACCCAGCGCACGCACAAAACCACGACTAAAGGTTGTTTTGCCTGCCCCCAAATCACCATGCAGATAAATAGTGGTTTGCTGAGAACACAACTGTGCCAGTGCGGTACCTAATTGAATCGTGGCCTGTTCATCTGTAAGGGCAAATTGTTTGGTGGTCATCAAGATCAATCTCTACGCTGTGACTATATAAAATCTAAAATAACAGGAATAGTAAACTGGGTTGGATTTGAGAGACAAGAGCTCTTGTGTAAGTAAAACGAAAAATCAGCGATTTCTTGCCGTTTTTCTTTTTTTACCAGCTAGATCCTAAATATAAGATCCGTTAAGATCCTGCCCCCTTAATCAGGAACACACCAGCATGAACTACCAAGCGCTCGCAGACAAGATCAAAAGTTGGGGCCAAGAACTCGGTTTCCAAAAAGTAGGGATCTGCGACATCGATCTGTCCGAGCATGAAGCGGCGCTACAAAAATGGTTAGATGCTGGTTATCACGGTGAAATGGACTGGATGGCGCGTCACGGCATGATGAGAGCACGCCCAAGCGAACTCTTGCCTGGCACAATTCGTGTTATCTCCGTCAGAATGGACTATCTCCCTCCTGAAGCGCAATTTGCATCAAACTTATCCGATCCAACACAAGCTTATATCAGTCGTTATGCTCTTGGACGTGACTACCACAAACTTATCCGCAACCAGCTTAAAAAACTAGGCCAAAAAATAGAACAAGAAGTGGGTCAGTTCGGCTATCGCCCATTCGTTGACTCCGCCCCAATACTCGAAAGGCCCTTGGCGCAAAAAGCCGGATTAGGTTGGACTGGTAAGCATTCCCTCATCCTAGATAAAGATTGTGGCTCATGGTTCTTTCTTGGAGAGTTACTCATCGACTTGCCACTGCCCGTTGATCAACCTAGTACTGAACAATGTGGCAAGTGTCAGTCCTGCATTGCCTCATGCCCGACACAAGCCATTATCGACGACGGCGTTGTCGATGCTCGACGCTGCATTTCATATCTCACGATCGAATACGATGGTGTGATTCCGGAAGAATTTCGTCAGGCAATGGGAAATAGAGTTTACGGCTGTGATGACTGTCAATTGGTCTGTCCTTGGAACCGATTCGCTGAAGTCACTCATCAGGAAGACTTTCATCGTAGAGAGGCATTAAAAAAAGCAGACCTAACGGAGCTCTTTCTTTGGGATGAGGTAACCTTTCTCAAAAATATGGAAGGTTCCGCAATCCGCCGTATTGGTCACCTTCAATGGATGCGTAATCTCTCTATCGCAATGGGTAATGCGCCTTATTCGTCAGCAATTGTCGACGCTCTCCAGCAGCGTATCGGCTTGAGCGACGTTTTAGATACGCATATCCACTGGGCATTGGCTCAGCAACAATCGCAACTTCCATCAGCATCCAATAAATTGGCTAGACTAATTCGAATTGTAGAGAAAGGATTGCCTAGAGATGCATAATGCTTGCCGAGCATGACAGTTCAGAACTTGATTTAGCTCTAAATGTGGAAAAAACCAAGAGAGAATGCTCATTTTCTTACAAGTGAAGAAGTTAATCACATTGTGTGGAAATGACTGGGATCAAAAAATAGTGACTTAATGATCTATTTCTCACTTCAGCTAAATAGCAGAAATTACAATTTATCACTTTAAAAACAACGACTTACTAAGGATTTTGTTAATTTAAAGAATCCTCTTTAAGCAAAAAGATCGTTTTAGTCAAGCTTTATACATAGTGAAAAATCAGGTTACCCACCAACTTATCCACATTGGCAAAACTGTGGATAACTCTGTTGACGAATGCGTAGAGACCTAGCCCACATGGTGTTTGCTATAGTGATTCCCTGAGCATAGGTATGCTGAGATTTTTCGTTGAGGCATAAAAACGCCCACCTAGTACTAGGAGGACTTTTTACAATTTTGGGGTTCATGCTTCGCAGCATTAGCTAAAGAGCGGTGACCTTAAAGGTCTATTCAAACGAGCTTGTCATTTGAAGGAGATTTGGAGCGACACACGAGGTTCCCTATTCATAAACAGAAAGGCGTGACCTCAACCTTGACAAGGCTGTGCTCGATTAACTGAGCTAGTGTCGCATTCTTCATCGTTAAGCACGATGAAGGCTTTTAAATTGGAGCGACACACGAGGTTCGAACTCGTGACCTCAACCTTGGCAAGGTTGCGCTCTACCAACTGAGCTAGTGTCGCATACTCTCAAAAGAGAATTGGTTGCGGGGGCCGGATTTGAACCAGAGACCTTCGCAAGGTTTTATGAATGGCTGAGCCCGACGAGCTAGCGAATCACAACACCTATAAATTTGGTTGCGGGGGCCGGATTTGAACCGACGACCTTCGGGTTATGAGCCCGACGAGCTACCAAGCTGCTCCACCCCGCGTCCGTATTCACCATTCAAAGCATGATGATTGCTTGTAAATTTGGAGCGACACACGAGGTTCGAACTCGTGACCTCAACCTTGGCAAGGTTGCGCTCTACCAACTGAGCTAGTGTCGCATATTCTCAAAAGAGAATTGGTTGCGGGAGCCGGATTTGAACCGACGACCTTCGGGTTATGAGCCCGACGAGCTACCAAGCTGCTCCATCCCGCGTCCGTATTCACCATTCAAAGCATGATGAGCGCTTGTAAATTTGGAGCGACACACGAGGTTCGAACTCGTGACCTCAACCTTGGCAAGGTTGCGCTCTACCAACTGAGCTAGTGTCGCATCAACAACGTTTCCGCTGTTCAGGGCTGCGAATTATAAGTGCATTTTTTTGTGATGCAAGTCCTTCATGCAAAAATAATCTATTTTTTTTTCGTTTGGATAAAAAGCGCACACCAATAGACAAACAAGCTTGATATTTATACAGAACCTAGGCTTCGCATGATGAAGTTTAAGTCTGAACAAGAGTTTAAAATGCGATGTTGTACAGCCTTTTACGCCATGTAGGTCGCAGGCCCATCACATTTTATATATAACTAGTGTCTATAAATCCCCCAAACGAATCATGCATTTAAGCGTTGTCGTAGTAGGTTCTCTTATCCATGTCATACCTCAAGCACTATTGGAAAGCCCTGATAACCCTGATTCTGGTCGCCTTCATTGTAGGATGTGGCTCGATCCCGAAACCTGTACGCAACTTGGGTAAAAGTGATGTGGATTTTGTTATGGACGTTCACGCTCGACAATTGAAAGAACAAATGGTCGAGCTAACCCGAAAACTGTATGTGCGAAATCCAATCCAGCTAAAGAAAAATCCTCAAGCAACCATAGACAGCCGTATCGCACAAATTTTTGGTGTTGAAGATAGTATCGACCTCCCTCCTCTCATTTTTGACGAACTTAACGGTGTCACCGGGATTGACGCGATTTTGCTGAGTTTTGATGATAACTATCAAGGTGACAGGGTGTTTGCCGCCGTCGTCGGTTTGTCCGAGATGCTCAGACGTTCATACAACCACCAGCAAGAATTCTTTATTCTCGACTCTCTAGATGAACAATCTCTCTACAACAGCGCTCGCAATATCGAAGTGTTTGTTTGGCGTCTCTACCATCGCAAAGACAGCCAAGGTAATCCTCTCATCTACAGCAATTCCTTCGATGAAGATGGATCCGACATAAGCTTTGATCGCCTATTTTCCAAGATGGTTATGATTCAAGACATGATGGCTTTGATTGTCGCCGACAAGACGAATCGAAGCATTACTAAGGTTGTACAAGGCGTCGCTCAGTTCGCTTTCTTGCCAGTCCCTTAATCGGACTTAGCTCAGATAAAAATAGAGCCAGCAATTATGCTGGCTCTATTTTGTTAGATTGAAATAATGGTATTGCGGTAGTATTGCAGCTCTGCAATCGACTCTCGGATGTCATCCAAGGCTAAATGACTGCCTTTTTTCGAAAATCCGTCCAGCACTTCAGGCTTCCAACGGCGAGTCAATTCTTTCAACGTACTAACATCAATGTATCGGTAGTGGAAGTACTCTTCTAACTCAGGCATGTGTTTGTAGAGGAAACGGCGATCTTGCCCAACACTGTTACCGCATATTGGTGATTTGCCTTTGGGTACCCATTTTTCTAGAAATTCTATTGTTTGACGAACGGCTTCTTGCTCATCAATCTTACTATTGCGAATACGCTCGACTAAACCACTACCGGTATGGGTTGTGGTACACCATTCATCCATTTTTAGCAGTTCTTCTTCAGGCTGATGAATGGCAAGTACGGGTCCTTCAGCTAAAATATTCAATTCACTATCGGTGACAATGGTAGCAATTTCGATGACTTTATGAGTTTCAGGGTCTAGTCCTGTCATCTCTAAATCTATCCAAATCAAATTCTGATCGCTAAAGGACATAAATCGTTGCCTATTGGTTTTCTGATAAAAAAGGTACTATACCCAAATTCCGATACCCAAGATAGTTTGAGATGTTCTCCTTCTTGCTGGTATCACTCAATAAATTAATCAATTGAAGTAGAGAAACGTGGCTAAAAAGAAAAAGCTAACCAAAGGTCAGGTAAGGCGCGTGCGTCATAACCAGAAGCGCAAACTCGATCAAGAAGAGTCAATCCAGTGGGATGAATCTATGCTTGGTAACAGTAAGTCTGGCCTGGTTATCACTCGTTTTGGGCAACACGCAGATATCGAAGATCTTAAAACCGGTGACATTCAGCGTTGTAACTTGCGTCGTGGCATTGAAACCTTAGTGTCTGGCGATAAGGTCATTTGGCGTCCGGGTCTCGAGTCAATGGAAGGGATCAGTGGTGTTGTCGAAGCCGTAGAGCCTCGAACCTCTGTACTAACACGCCCAGACTACTATGACGGCCTTAAACCTGTGGCTGCCAACGTTGATCAAATGGTGATCGTTTCTTCTGTATTGCCCGAGTTATCGCTCAATATCATTGATCGCTACCTAGTTGCTTCTGAAACGCTGAACATTGCGCCGCTGCTGGTTCTGAATAAAATTGATTTACTAGAAGAACAACAGCTCGCTGAATACAAAACATGGTTAGCCGAATACGAGAAAATTGGCTACAAGGTACTCTTTGTGAGTAAACAGACAGGTGAAGGCATCAAGGAGCTAGAAACCGAGCTTACCGACCGAATTAACATTTTCGTTGGACAGTCTGGTGTTGGTAAATCCAGCCTGGTTAACGCATTGATGCCTCAGTTCAATGTGGAAGAAGGTGAAATTTCTGAAAACTCGGGCTTAGGTCAACATACAACGACAGCTTCTCGCCTTTACCACATTCCCACAGGCGGTGATTTGATTGACTCACCTGGGGTGCGTGAATTTGGTCTTTGGCATTTGGAAGCGGACGAAATCACTAAAGCCTTCGTCGAGTTCAGACCTTTCCTAGGCGGCTGCAAATTCCGTGACTGCAAGCACAATGACGATCCTGGTTGTGCATTGCGCCAAGCTGTCGAAGAGGGTGAAATCAACCAAACTCGCTTCGACAACTATCATCGAATCTTGGAGAGCATGGTGGAGATGAAAGCCAATCGCCAATATTCTCGAAACAAAAAAGCCGATTTATAATCGCAAATTTGTAAGCAAACTATCGCAACTACTGACTTTTGGGTGCAATTTGAGTAACATCTCGCGCCCAGAATATAGTCAATCAAGCAAATAACATTGGAATTGAACACAATGGATAAGATTAAAGTTGGACTGCAATATTGGATTCCACAACATGGCCTAACGCGCTTAGTGGGCAAGCTAGCTTCTGCAAAGGCTGGCGGTCTAACAACAGCGATCATTCGCTGGTTTATCAAACAGTACAACGTCAACATGGACGAGGCGCTTCACTCTGATCCTAAGCATTTTAAGACGTTCAATGAATTCTTTGTCCGTGAACTCAAAGAGGGAGCGCGACCTATCACTGAAGGTGAGTCAATCATTACTCATCCAGCTGACGCGTGCGTGAGCCAGTTTGGTCCAATTACAGATGGAAAACTAATCCAAGCAAAAGGTCACGACTTTTCTGCTCAAGAACTGCTCGGCGGCGACGCAGCTCTAGCTGCAGAGTTTGCAGAAGGTGAGTTTGCCACTCTTTACTTGTCACCACGAGATTATCACCGTGTACATATGCCATGCGATGGTACATTGCGTCAGATGATCTACGTACCTGGCGACCTGTTCTCTGTAAACCCACTGACAGCAGAAAACGTACCTAACCTATTTGCTCGCAATGAGCGCGTTGTGTGTATTTTTGATACCGAATTTGGCCCTATGGCACAGGTGCTTGTTGGCGCAACCATCGTAGGCAGTATAGAGCAAGTCTGGGCAGGTACGGTAACACCACCTCGCGGTAACACGGTATACAAGTGGGATTACCCAGCTGAAGGTGATAAATCCGTTATTCTCAAGAAAGGCGAAGAGATGGGCCGCTTTAAACTTGGCTCAACTGTTATCAACTTGTTTGCAAAAGATGCCATCGTGTTTGATGAATCAATGCAGAATGGTCAAGCAACCGTAATGGGTACTGCATACGCTCATACTAAACAAGCGTAAAATGAGTACCAAACCGGTAACTGTTATCAGCCCCGAAAGTTCGGGGCTTTTTATTGACGCAAAACAAATCCCACTCAACAAATTCAATTGTTTAACAAAACTCTAGACTAGCTCTAAGACCTGACATTGTTTGTAAATTAATCTATAGCCTCATCAAGTTATCTGTGAGGTCACCTTCTCTATGCCCAAGGTAGAATCAGGAATCGTCATCAAACTCTTAGTCAGTTTCGGTCTGCCCATTGCTGTATTGTTTATGCCTATCGATTGGATTCCGATTGATGACTTAACATTGATTCAGCATCGCTTACTGGCCATTTTTCTTCTTGCTGCGCTACTGTGGGTATTAGAGCCCGTTCCAGTTTTTGCTACATCGATACTCATTATTGCGCTTGAACTGGTTATGATTTCGAACAAAGGACTCCACTTGTTCCGAACGCCACCTAGTGGGCATGATCTTGGTGAATTAATGAATTACACCGATATCTTCAGCGCGTTCTCTTCACCGATCATCATTCTTTTCATGGGCGGTTTTGCTCTTGCTATTGCCGCGTCAAAGTATGAACTTGATAACAACCTTGCGCGCGTTTTACTTAAGCCATTCGGCCACCAGCCTAAATTCATCATGCTAGGTCTAATGCTCATTACCGCCATTTTCTCTATGTTTATGTCTAACACGGCTACCACGGTGATGATGCTTGCACTACTTGGTCCGATTGTCGCTTCTGCACCAAAAGGAGATTTGGGTATCAAGGCTCTGGTACTGTGCATCCCTATCGCAGCCAATACAGGCGGTATCGCAACACCAATTGGTACACCACCAAACGCGATTGCACTTCAATATCTGACAGGCGAAAACAGTATCGACTTTCTTAGCTGGATGATGATGGGCTTACCGTTTGTCATTGTTCAACTGACTATTGCTTGGTTCTTGCTGCAAAAACTTTTCCCTTCCTCTCAGCAAACCATGAAACTCAAACTTGATGGTCAGTTCCAGAAGAATTGGAGAGCCATTGTGGTCTACGCTACATTCGCGACGACCATCCTGCTGTGGATGACTACTAAGATTCATGGCATGAACACCTATGTCGTCTCCATCATCCCTCTAGCCGTGTTTACCTTAACGGGCATTATGGGGAAAGCCGAACTGAAATTGATCAACTGGGATGTACTCTGGCTGGTTGCCGGGGGGATAGCGATTGGTATTGGTCTTGATAAAACAGGGCTTGCGTCAGCTCTGGCACACGCTGTTGATTATGAGTCGTTGTCTCCGATTGCCGTTGTTCTGACCATGTCGCTCATCTGTTGGCTGATGGCAAACTTTATGTCTAACACCGCAACGGCAAACTTATTGATGCCCATTGCTGCGGCTATTGGTGCCTCTATGGAAAGTCTTGCTTCTGTTGGTGGCTTACAGGCTCTACTCGTTGTCGTCGCGTTTTCAGCCTCACTGGGCATGATTCTACCAGTCTCTACACCACCAAACTCTTTGGCTTATTCAACCGGATTAATTGAAAGTAAGGATATGGCGAAAACAGGTCTCATCATCGGTGTGATTGGGTTGTCGATTGTCTATGCTGGTGCTCTGCTTCTGACTTAAGACAGAGAGTTGGGTTTGGTTGTTCTTCTCAACGAAACCCAACCCATTAAACCTTACAAATAAAATGGTTAATTAGTAAATTCAATACATGGATCACCTCAATTAACCAATTTCAGATATAAAATCAGTCGGATATAAAAGTACCCCCTTCTCACTGTCAAAGTGAGAATATGTGGCGGTCATTGCTATCTAGAGACATGGCTCTACAAATTGCCAGTGCTGCCGAAGAACAACGTGCGGTGAGTGAAGACATTAGTCGCAACACTCAAGGTATCAAAGACGCATCTGACGTTCTGGCAGAACAAGCGATTCAGAGTAGTGCGAGTGCGAACAACATGCGCCACTCGGCTGAAACCATGCGAGCAGAAGTGGGACGCTTTAAGGTTTAACGCTTTGTTTTAAGTCTATTTTGATGCATATTGTCAGCCTGTATTACTCCCACATCACAAGGACATGGAGTCGATGGGTTATGAATGGCTGGCACTGGCAGCTGCGTTTTTATGGGCAGTTGCCAGCATACTCTCTGTGGTTCCGGCTCAGCACTTAGGTACGTTTGCTTATAGCCGTTGGCGTATGGGATGTACCTCCGCTATCCTCGCGTCGATTGCGCTGTTGACAGGCGGCTGGGCTAGCGTGGAAAGCAGCGCCATATCTGCGATGATGCTATCTGGTGTGATTGGTATCTTCATCGGTGATACGGCGCTATTTGCGTGCTTGAATCGTATGGGCCCACGGCAAGCTGGCTTGCTGTTTTCGTGTCACGCTGTCTTTTCTGCCATTCTCGGTTACTTCTTGTTTAGCGAGACCATGACTCATCTAGAGCTATTAGGTTCTGGACTGGTATTCTCAGGCGTATTAACGGCAATCTTCTTTGGTAGAAAAGGTCAGTCCAATAACCAATTAGAGTCCATAAATGGCAAAGTCTGGGTTGGCGTTTGCTTAGGACTATTGGCAGCCCTGTGCCAAGCACTGGGAGGCATCATCGCCAAACCTGTGATGCAAACGGAAATCGACCCCATCGCGGCATCGGCAATGAGAATGATGACTGCGTTTGCCACACACTGCTTGTTCTATCTAACAGGAGCGAAACTCGCTCGTGCTACTCGCCCAATCAATATCAAAATTTTCTCTATTACAGCCCTTAACGGCTTCCTAGCTATGGCGGTTGGGATGACACTTATCCTTTATGCACTTCAGCAAGGGAATGTCGGTATGGTTGCTCTGCTCTCTTCGACGACACCCATCATGTTGTTGCCTATACTTTGGATTTATTCAGGTAAACGCCCTAATCGCTTCGCATGGATTGGGGCAATTATCGCGGTTGCTGGTACTGGGATACTGGTCAGCTAGTAGCGATTATAACAATAGGTATTTCCGACTTTCTTTTTTCATTAGACAGGTGAAAATGGAGCAATTGAAGCAAATCACTCGAACGGTGTAGTTTGAATACATTTTGAGTCGCGTGAAAGATAGCAACATTATTTAGCAAACAATATTTGATCTTAACCTACAGTTTTGGTTAAAAAGTGTAGTAAAATTACGCTAATTTTGTTTCCAAAGTTACTTTGAAATTTGACGAGGTCATCACTATGACAGCTAAGAAGCCAATGGCTCTAGTTATTCTTGACGGTTACGGACACCGTGAGGAAACTGCAAGCAATGCGATCGCTAACGCTAACACTCCTGTATTAGACGGTCTGTTTGCTAACAATCCAAATACTCTAATCTCTGCTTCTGGCATGGATGTAGGCCTACCTGACGGTCAAATGGGTAACTCAGAAGTAGGTCATACCAACATCGGTGCTGGCCGAGTGGTATACCAAGACCTGACTCGCATCACCAAATCAATCACTGACGGTGAATTCACCCAAACAGCCGCTCTAGTAGAAGCGATCGATTCTGCGGTAAAAGCAGATAAAGCCGTTCACATTATGGGTCTAATGTCTCCAGGTGGCGTACACTCTCACGAAGATCACATCTACGCAGCCGTTGAAATGGCAGCTGCACGTGGCGCAGAAAAGATTTACCTACACTGCTTCCTTGATGGCCGTGATACGCCACCACGCAGTGCAGAAGGCTCTCTACAACGCTTCCAAGACCTATTCGCTAAACTAGGCAAAGGTCGTGTTGCTTCTCTAGTTGGCCGTTACTACGCAATGGACCGTGACAACAACTGGGATCGCGTTCAAGTAGCTTACGACCTACTCACTCAAGCTAAAGCAGACTTCACTTACGATTCAGCAATTGCTGGTCTTGAAGCCGCTTATGCTCGTGAAGAAAACGATGAATTTGTGAAAGCAACTGCAATCAAAACTGACGGCCAAGAAGATGCGGTAATGCAAGATGGCGATACCGTTATCTTCATGAACTACCGTGCTGACCGCGCTCGTCAAATCACGCGTACTTTCGTACCTGATTTTGCTGGCTTTGAGCGT
This sequence comes from Vibrio sp. M250220, assembly GCF_036533795.1. Taxonomy (NCBI): domain Bacteria; kingdom Pseudomonadati; phylum Pseudomonadota; class Gammaproteobacteria; order Vibrionales; family Vibrionaceae; genus Vibrio; species Vibrio sp. M250220. Next base: position 27,613 of record NZ_JATABI010000033.1, read on the forward strand.
GTATCATTCCCTGCGATCAACTTCGTAATGCTAACGCAATACGCTGCTGACATTCCTCTAGCTATTGCCTTCCCACCTGCTTCTCTTGAGAACACGTACGGCGAATGGTTATCTAAGCAAGGTAAGACTCAGCTACGTATTTCAGAAACAGAAAAATACGCGCACGTTACTTTCTTCTTCAATGGCGGTGTTGAATCTGAATTTGAAGGCGAAGAACGCCAACTTGTTGCTTCGCCAAAAGTCGCTACATACGACCTACAACCAGAAATGAGTTCAGAAGAGCTAACAGAGAAAATGGTTGCAGCAATCAAATCTGGCAAGTACGACGCTATTATCTGTAACTACCCTAACCCAGACATGGTTGGTCACACTGGCGTTTACGAAGCGGCTGAGAAAGCCATTGAAGCCGTTGATGCTTGCGTAGGTAAAGTCGTTGCTGCTATCGAAGAAGTCGGTGGTCAAATGCTGATCACAGCTGACCACGGTAACGCAGAAATGATGGTAGACCCAGAAACTGGCGGTACGCACACTGCGCACACTAACCTTCCAGTTCCTCTAATCTATGTGGGTGACAAAGCGGTTGAGTTCAAAGAAGGCGGTAAACTGTCTGACCTAGCTCCAACAATGCTAGCACTGACTGGTCTAGAAATTCCTGCAGAAATGTCAGGCGAAGTATTGATTAAATAATTTAACTGAATACCTTGATATCAAGCCCGAGCATCAGCTCGGGCTTTTATTTTTCTGATATACCCTTATCACCAGCAAGTTTTAACATTCCTCTTTCGTCTAACGAATTTGTTTGGGTATACTGATTGCCTGTCAAATAGTTAGGATTGATTTGAACAATGGCTGCCACTTACCTCCGGACAATTTCAGCCGGTAAACGACTCGTGACTCTCGGGTTAATTCTTTCTGCCTGTTCATTATCTCCTAGCTACGCTGCTACCAATGCAGAGCTAAAGGGCGTCAGTGGTGAAATCTCGCGCCAAAAAAATGCGCTCACTTCACAACAGAAAAAACTCGACTCCCTACAGCAATCGCTTAAATCGCAAGAAACAACGATTAATCGACTCGAAAACGAGATCAAACAATCCAAAGCAGCTCTGCAAAGCACCAACCAAAATATCGCGACGTTAGAGAGTAAGGTCGATAATTTAGAACGAGACAAGAAAGCCCAGAGTGATAAGTTAGCTGAGCTTATTCAGACCTACTACGTCACTCAACGTGCTAAGTCGTCAGCGAACATTCTGAATCAAGGTGTTGAAGAAGACCGAATTAGCCAATACTTTCAACACCTAGCCAAACAACGTGCAAGTACAATTGCTGAGTTAGAAGCAACCGTGACCGAGCTTGAACAAAGCCGTCAACAACTTAATTTGGAAAAACAACAAATTACAACCTTGCTGAACCAGCAAACCAAACAGCGAGATGAGCTAACCAAAGCCCAAAGTCAGCGTAAGGGAACGGTATCTCAGATTCAGAAAAGCATCTCCAATGACAAAGTTTACCTCTCTGAATTGCAACGCAATGAGACAAGACTAAAAGCTGAAATTGCAAAAGCCGCCAAGAGAAATGCCGTGCCAATGGATGGCTTAGCAAAACAAAAAGGCAAACTGCCTTGGCCACTAAAAGGCACAACGCTTCATAGCTATGGCAGCCATCAAACCGGGCAAATCAAATGGAAAGGCATGGTAATCAATGCCAATTATGGGCAATCAGTCAAAGCTGTTTACTCAGGTACGGTCGTATTCGCTGACTATCTACGTGGCTACGGTCTAGTTGTGCTACTCGATCACGGCAAGGGCGATATGACTTTGTATGGATTTAATCAAAGCCTACTGAAAAAAGAGGGAGACAAAGTCGCTGCGGGTGAGAGTATCGCACTTGCAGGAGATACGGGAGGTCAGTCTCGTCCATCCCTCTACTTTGAAATTCGCCGCAACAGTAAAACTCAAGATCCGAAAGCTTGGTTAACGCGATAACAAAAAGGCCTGCTTGTTCAGGCCTTTTAAAGGTTAAGAGTAATAGGACTCAACCGTTTCAATAAATCGTTCAAGATCCGTTTGCTCTAACGCATTTATCCCCGCCGCCGCTGCACGCCCACCACCAGATGGAAATTGGCTACATATATCCCCAGCCCCCTGCTTGTTGTTAAGGGGTGCGCGCAATGAAACGGTATAAGTTCCATCAAGATTTGTCGTTAATACCGCATGTGCTGAATCGGGATTTTGGTTAGCGAGTAAGTTGCCGTAAACGCCACTGATTCGCCGCGAAAAGGCATCATTAGGAAGCTCAAATAGACCCAATTTTTCACTGTGATACTTTGGAGCGATCGCCAGTGCCTTGTCCATATCTTGCTGATATGCAGCTCGGAGAACATAAAACGGCGAGGCTTGATCAGCAATTACCGCAAATGGATCATCATAAGCCAAAAGCTGCTGGAACAGGCGCACCGGATCAAAATGAAGGTCTTCCAACTTGGCTCCATACCCATTGTAGTTGATCAAGGTACCAAGCTCTTTCAACTGTTCTTTCTGCTGAGAAGATAACTTGGCATCATCCGCGAGTTGTTCCGCTTTGGTAATCAGGTTATCACCATAAGCAGCCGTAATCGCCCATGTGTGAAAGCGACCATTTAACAGCTTATCGATAATAAGCGCGGTACATGTATTGGGATCAAGGTCGATATGGGTGGCTAAGTTAGCATGCTGGGGAATATCACCACACTTATGGTGATCGGCATAAAACACGCTTGCGCCTGCAGCAAGAAGAGCTTCTAGCCCCACTTTGTTTTGTTCCATTGAGATATCCAAAGCCACGACTGAGTCACCGGGGTTCACCGACAACTTCTCCAATAACTGAATATCACGCTTTACTCCAGAAACCAACATCGATGCTTTTGGCTCAGCTAGTCGGAGTTGGAGCAGTGCGATGATGCCATCGGCATCACCATTAAAAACATCATAGTGCATAAAAAAACCCATCAAAGTCGCTTTCGCTACTCTAATGGGTTAATCATCTTTGTACAATTTCAATTAGTTATGACTAAGCATGAATCGCTTTAACGCCATCTTCCAACAATTGTAATTGTTCTAGACCTTGTGCCGTCGCTTTGGGTTTGACTACCGAGATCATCTGCAGCATTCCCTGATGGATCACTTGTTCAGTAATCTGAGTTTTAGGAGACATTGCCGCTTGATACCCCAGCCAGCTTGACGCAATCAAGTGCAGAGTTGTCACTAATGACTTCATATCACTATCAGCGACCGTCACTAGCTCTAACCCAACAAAAGCACGCATGATATTGATAAGATTAGCCTGCAACTTATCCTGTACTTGGATGTACTCCTCATGCAATTGTTCATCTCGCTGCAAGATCTCTGGCAAGTTGGCGTAGAAAAAACGATATTTCCACATCAGAGTAAAGATCGAGTCTAAATAGTGTTTAAGTAATACCAAGCTCTCTTGCTGACCCTGAATCGGCGTAAAACGTTCCAGCAACTCATTGGAGTACAAAGTAAAAATCTCGCGCACAATTTCCTGTTTATTGCGGAAATGGTAATACAGATTACCCGGACTAATATCAATATGCGCCGCTATGTGGTTAGTGGTGATATTCCTTTCACCATGCTCATTAAATAGGTCCAGTGCAGCAAGCACTATCTTGTCACGAGTTTTCATTAGTTGTTTCAATCCCTTTCCATTTCCAAAGGCAGTATAGCGACTAGTGTAACCTATAACAAAAAAGCGCCTGGTCATATCAGGCGCTTTCATTCAATTACTCAATTATTTGTGGTACGGCTTAGATAACTCATGCACCGCTTCAACAAATACACCCGCATTTTCTGGCGGCACATCTAGGTGAATACCGTGGCCTAAGTTAAATACGTGACCAGTACCCGCATCACCGAATCCTTCAAGGATAGTGGCAACTTCTTCACGGATACGCTCTGGAGATGCGTACAGCATTGAAGGATCCATATTGCCTTGCAGTGCTACCTTGTCGCCTACGTGCTTAACAGCGTCTGCAATGTTAATCGTCCAGTCTAGGCCAACCGCATCACAACCTGTAGCGGCAATCTGTTCTAACCACATGCCACCGTTTTTGGTAAACAGAGTAACAGGAACACGGCGACCTTCGTTTTCACGGATTAGACCATCAACGATTTTGTGCATGTACTGAAGCGAGAAGAGGTTGTAATCACGAGGAGTTAGAACACCCCCCCAAGTATCAAATACCATGACAGATTGAGCACCCGCTTTAATCTGTGCATTTAGGTACTCGATGACACTGTCTGCAAGCTTATCAAGCAACAGGTGTAACGTTTGTGGTTCAGCATACATCATCTTTTTGATCTTTGTGAATGCTTTAGAGCTGCCACCTTCAACCATGTAAGTCGCTAAAGTCCATGGGCTACCAGAGAAACCAATTAACGGAACATCACCATTAAGATCTTTACGGATCTGGCGCACTGCGTTCATAACGTATTGCAGTTCACCTTCTGGATCTGGCAGACCAATTTTCTCTACGTCAGCTTTACATGTAATTGGATTATCAAACACTGGGCCTTCACCCGCTGCGAAGCGCAGGCCTAATCCCATAGCATCAGGGATAGTGAGAATGTCTGAAAACAAAATGGCGGCATCTAGAGGAAAACGGCGTAGTGGCTGTAATGTTACTTCCGATGCAAGCTCTGCATTCTTACACAAAGACATAAAGTCACCCGCTTCTGCGCGAGTCGCTTTATATTCAGGAAGGTAGCGACCGGCCTGACGCATCATCCATACAGGAGTGTAGTCTACAGGCTGCTTTAGTAACGCACGAAGGTAGCGGTCATTTTTTAGTACTGTCATTCCGTTTATCCGATTATTAGGCTCAACTTTGTGGCGGCTATTCTAACACTGTTTGGCTCTCAAAAGCTGTGTGCTTTGCAACCTAGATCAAGTTATTAACTTTTAAATCAGTGCTTAATTTGCACCCACTCATTATCAGTGTTAAAAATTTGTTTGCTAGCGAAAACTACAATTATAAACTGGACACATCGTGTTCAGCATCTCATAACGACATCTTACTTACCCCCTCCTTCTGGAGGTTTTTTTTTTATTTAAAATTCAAAAACATAATTACTTGGCCAATGTGATTGTATGCTCAATTAAGGCCCTCGCAATGGTTCCTTCTGGAGCAACGGGTGGTAAATGATCAACATCAAACCATTGCGCATCACTCAACTCGCTATAATCCGGCTTCAGCTCACCCGAATGATAATCGGCCAAAAAACCCATCATCAGACTTGAGGGGAAAGCCCAAGGCTGGCTGGAAAAATAACGAATATTGGTCACATTAATACCCGTCTCCTCCTTCACTTCACGAGCAACACACTGTTCCAACGTTTCACCAACCTCTACAAACCCTGCAATCACGGTGTACATTCCGTTACGATGCCTCGGATGCTGAGCCAGTAACAATTCGTGGTCTCGTCTTACCGCAACAATAATACAAGGGAAGATACGTGGATAATGCAACGTCCGGCAATCACCACACTGCATGGCTAGCTGATTGTGATTTAAGTGATTCCGTCCCCCGCACTGTGGACAAAAGCGCAGTGTCTGCGACATATGGCCATATTGAATTGCCTTGCTCATCAAAAGAAACAGGGCTTGTGGAAAGTGCAAGCAATCACGTAACGAGGTCAGGTCCAGTTCGGTATTAATGTCAGCCTCATTGAGCCAAAAAACCGGTGTATTCTCGTAGTGCCCAAGTGGAGTTGCCTGCTCGAAAGGTAGACCTAAATCATCAGCAAGACCTTTAGGAAGTTGACCATCTAACAGCCAAATGTCGCTTCCTGAAACAACACACCAATAAGCATCTTTCATACGGTTTGTATCACCTTTACGTAACATTAGCTCGCCTCTCCACTTGCAGTTCATCTATTTTACTGGCAATCTAAATTCATACCAGAGTTTGTAGTCACGCAATTTCAAGACTATAAATTTTAGTAACGACAAGAGGTTGTAACTCTGAACAAGCTTTGGGACCAAAGCGTAATGATCACCAGAGAAGTGATCCGATCATGAGGATATGGTCATGCTGAATAAATTCAAACACACACAAGAACAATGGGGTGGCTCTAGTGAAGTCATCGATCACTGGCTTGAAACCAGACAATCACTCATTGTTGAGTATTGTAAACTAGCCGCACTTCAACCCTGCTCTACTAAATCTGCACTGTCATCGCTGCCAACTCCACAAGAACTCCAAGTATTTTGCCAACATCTCGTCGACTATATCTCTGAAGGGCATTTCAAGATCTACGACATGGTAATGGACAAATGGCGAGCGACAGGATTTGAAGCAACCGACGAAATTAACCAAACTTATGGCAAGATCGTTCTGACGACAGAACCGTTGCTCAATTTCACAGACAAATATGCCGCAGTAAGTGACGAGGACACGTTGGACAGTTTTGACAGCGATATGTCTCTTATTGGGGAGATCATCGAAGTAAGGTTTGAAGTCGAAGATAAGCTTATTCAGATGATTGCCGACAGTCTGGCCGTTCCTCCCGGCGCGTAAGCGAGAAGCGGAAAAACAAGACTACCAAAGCCAACATCCTGCCGTGAAACGTTACAGAGCACCACAGGATGTAACTAAAAACAAAAAAGGCACCCGAAGGTGCCTTTTCTCATTTTTCACTCTAACGATTACTCGTCAGTAGAGAAACCAGCGTTTAGTAGTGCTGCAAGGTTGTCAGTCGCTTGTTCAGCTGAAGGACCTTCTTGCTCTTCTGCACGCTTAGCTTGACGATCTTGGTGGTAAGCGAAACCCGTACCTGCAGGGATTAGACGACCTACAATTACGTTTTCTTTCAGACCACGTAGTTCATCACGCTTACCAGAAACCGCAGCTTCTGTTAGTACGCGAGTTGTCTCTTGGAACGATGCCGCAGAGATGAACGACTCAGTTGCTAGCGATGCTTTAGTGATACCTAGTAGTTCACGTTCGAAGCGTGCTGGCTCTTTGCCTTCTGCCTCTAGTGCACGGTTAGCAATCTTAACGTTAGCGTATTCTACTTGCTCACCTGCTAGGAACTCAGAGTCACCAGCGTGAGTAATAGTACACTTACGTAGCATCTGACGAACGATAGTCTCGATGTGCTTATCGTTAATCTTAACGCCTTGAAGACGGTATACTTCTTGAACTTCGTTCGCGATGTATTGAGTCACAGCGTGGATACCACGTAGACGTAGGATATCGTGTGGAGACTCTGGACCATCTGCGATCACGTCACCACGTTCAATCTTCTCGCCTTCGAATACGTTAAGCTGACGATGCTTAGGAATCATCTCTTCGTACGTCTCACCGCCATCGCGAGTGATAATTAGACGACGCTTACCTTTCGTCTCTTTACCGTAGCTCACAGTACCTGTGTGCTCAGCAAGGATCGCAGGCTCTTTCGGCTTACGTGCTTCGAATAGGTCAGCAACTCGTGGAAGACCACCAGTGATGTCTCGGTTACCACCAGACTTCTGAGGAATACGTGAAAGCGTATCACCCACACCTACTTCTGCACCGTCTTCGATGTTAACGATAGCTTTACCTGGTAGGAAGTAGTGAGCTGGCATTTCAGTACCAGGGATCATTACATCGTTACCTTGCTCATCAACAAGTTTGATTGCTGGACGCATATCTTTACCTGCTGCTGGGCGAGCTGCCGCTTCAGTTACTTCGCTTGACGATAGGCCTGTTAGGTCATCCGTTTGACGAGAAACTGTTACACCGTCGATCATGTCAACGAATTGGATGCGACCTGCCACTTCAGTGATGATTGGCATAGTGTGCGCTTCCCAGTTCGCTACTGTTTCACCAGCTTGAACTGAATCGTTGTCGCCTTTAGTTAGTAGAGAACCGTAAGGCAGTTTGTGTTTCTCTTTCGTACGACCAAACTCATCAATAATAGTCAGTTCAGATGCACGAGAAGTGATAACAAGCTTACCATCTTTGTTCGTTACAAACTTAGCATTGTGTAGCTTAACCGTACCTGTTGTCTTAGCTTGGATGCTGTTCTCTGCTGCTGCAGTAGATGCCGCACCACCGATGTGGAACGTACGCATCGTAAGCTGTGTACCCGGCTCACCGATAGACTGAGCAGCGATTACGCCCACTGCTTCACCTTGGTTCACTAGGTGACCACGTGCTAGGTCACGACCGTAACACTGTGCACAACAACCGAAGTCCGCATCACAGGTAACTACAGAGCGAACTTTCATTCTGTCTACTGAGTTCTCTTCCATGATTTGACACCACTTCTCATCAATTAGAGTGTTACGTGGGATCAGAACTTCTTCTGTACCTGGCTTAAGAACATCTTCAGCAACAACACGACCTAGAGCTAGCTCAGAAAGTGCAACTTTAACGTCACCACCTTCGATGTGCGGCATCATGTCAACACCTTCGTGGGTGCCACAGTCGTGCTCGTGTACTACTACGTCCTGCGCAACGTCTACTAGACGACGAGTTAGGTAACCCGAGTTCGCAGTTTTCAGTGCCGTATCCGCAAGACCCTTACGAGCACCGTGCGTTGAGATAAAGTACTGAAGTACGTTTAGACCTTCTTTAAAGTTCGCTGTGATAGGCGTTTCGATGATTGAGCCGTCTGGACGAGCCATCAGACCACGCATACCAGCTAGCTGACGAATCTGAGCTGCAGAACCACGAGCACCCGAGTCAGCCATCATGTAGATGCTGTTGAATGACTCTTGTTGCTCTTCTTCACCGTCACGGTTAACTACCGTTTCAGATGAAAGGTTTTCCATCATCGCTTTCGCTACGCGATCGTTGGTCGATGCCCAAATATCGATCACTTTGTTGTAGCGCTCACCCGCAGTTACAAGACCAGATTGGTACTGTTCTTGGATTTCGCGAACTTCTGCTTCAGCTTCTTCGATCTCAGTGTATTTAGCTGCTGGTACAACCATATCGTCGATACCAACCGATACACCAGAAAGTGCCGCGTAAGCAAAACCTGTGTACATGATTTGGTCAGCGAAGATTACCGTGTCTTTCAGACCAAGCTTACGGTACGCTTCGTTAAGTAGGTTAGAGATTTGCTTCTTACCTAGCTTTTGGTTAACGATGCTGTACGGTAGACCTTCTGGCACGATTTGCCACAACATTGCACGGCCGATAGTTGTATCAACTAGCTTAGTCTCTGTTGTGCTGTGACCATCTTCGTCTTTTACAGTCTCAGTGATACGAACTTTAACGCGAGCGTGTAGCTCAGCAGTCTTAGTGCGGTATGCCTTCTCAGCTTCTGCTGGGCTAGCAAGGTACATACCTTCGCCTTTCACGTTGATCTTTTCACGAGTCATGTAGTAAAGACCCAATACAACGTCCTGAGAAGGTACGATGATCGGATCACCTGACGCTGGCGACAGAATGTTGTTTGTCGACATCATCAGAGTACGAGCTTCAAGCTGTGCTTCTAGGGTTAGAGGCACGTGAACCGCCATTTGGTCACCATCGAAGTCCGCGTTGTATGCCGCACACACTAGTGGGTGTAGCTGAATCGCTTTACCTTCGATTAGTACTGGTTCGAACGCCTGGATACCTAGACGGTGAAGTGTAGGTGCACGGTTCAATAGTACTGGGTGTTCGCGGATAACTTCGTCTAGGATATCCCAAACGATCGCTTCTTCACGCTCAACCATCTTCTTAGCAGCTTTGATTGTAGTCGCAAGACCACGAGTCTCTAGCTTGCTGTAGATGAATGGTTTGAATAGCTCTAGTGCCATCTTCTTAGGAAGACCACACTGGTGTAGACGAAGGTATGGACCTACTGTGATTACAGAACGGCCAGAGTAGTCTACACGCTTACCTAGAAGGTTCTGACGGAAACGACCTTGTTTACCCTTGATCATATCAGCAAGAGATTTCAGAGGACGCTTGTTCGAACCTGTGATCGCACGACCGCGACGACCGTTATCTAGAAGTGCATCAACAGACTCTTGCAGCATACGCTTTTCGTTACGTACGATGATGTCCGGAGCCGCTAGCTCTAGTAGACGCTTCAAACGGTTGTTACGGTTGATTACGCGACGGTATAGGTCGTTCAGATCAGACGTCGCAAAGCGACCGCCATCTAGAGGTACTAGAGGACGTAGATCTGGCGGAAGTACCGGAAGCACAGTTAGGATCATCCACTCTGGTTTGTTACCAGATTGAACAAACGCTTCAACTAGCTTCAGACGCTTAGTGATCTTCTTACGCTTAGTCTCTGAGTTAGTAGACTGAAGCTCTTCACGCATCTCTTCGATTTCAGCAGGCAGATCCATAGACGCAAGTAGGTCTTTAATCGCTTCTGCACCCATCTTAGCCGTGAACTCGTCACCCCACTCTTCTAGGCGATCTAGATACTCTTCTTCTGTAAGCATCTGAGATTTTTCTAGATCAGTCATACCTGGTTCAGTTACTACGTACATTTCGAAGTAAAGAACACGCTCGATATCACGTAGAGGGATATCCATTAGTAGACCGATACGAGACGGTAGCGATTTTAGGAACCAGATGTGAGCTACTGGAGAAGCAAGCTCGATGTGGCCCATACGGTCACGACGAACTTTAGTTTGTGTAACTTCAACGCCACACTTCTCACAGATAACGCCACGGTGTTTTAGACGCTTGTATTTGCCACAAAGACATTCGTAGTCTTTTACTGGACCAAAGATACGCGCACAAAACAGACCATCACGCTCAGGCTTGAACGTACGATAGTTGATCGTTTCAGGTTTTTTAACTTCACCAAAAGACCATGAACGGATCATGTCTGGTGAAGATAGACCGATTTTGATTGCATCAAATTCTTCGGTCTTATGCTGCGCTTTTAGAAAGTTTAATAAGTCTTTCACAATCAGCTCCTGTAAGGAGTTAAAAGGAGCTCACCCGCAAAAGTGAGCACCTTCTACCAAATAATCCCGTGGGATTACTCTTCGTCTTCTAGCTCGATGTTGATACCTAGCGAGCGAATCTCTTTCAACAGTACGTTGAACGATTCTGGCATACCAGGTTCCATGCTGTGGTTACCGTCTACGATGTTCTTGTACATCTTAGTACGGCCGTTAACGTCATCAGACTTAACTGTTAGCATTTCTTGTAGCGTGTAAGCAGCACCGTAAGCTTCAAGTGCCCATACTTCCATCTCACCGAAACGCTGACCACCGAACTGAGCTTTACCACCAAGTGGTTGCTGAGTTACTAGGCTGTACGAGCCAGTCGAACGAGCGTGCATCTTGTCATCAACAAGGTGGTTCAGTTTCAGCATGTACATGTAACCAACAGTTACAGGACGCTCAAACGCATCACCAGTGCGACCATCAAACAGAGTTAACTGACCAGATTCTGGTAGGTCACCTAGTTTTAGAAGCTCTTTGATTGATGATTCATTTGCACCATCGAATACCGGCGTTGCGATCGGTAGACCGCCACGTAGGTTAGAGATCAACGTACGAACTTCATCATCAGATAGAGACGCGATGTCTACGTTCTGACGAGTTTCACCAAGATCGTAAACCTTCTGTAGGAAGTCACGGAACTTAGCTAGCTCTTGCTGCTCTTTAACCATCTGGTTGATCTTGTCACCGATACCTTTCGCTGCCAGACCTAAGTGTACTTCTAGGATCTGACCGATGTTCATACGCGAAGGTACACCTAGTGGGTTCAGTACGATGTCAACAGGTTGACCTTTTTCATCGTATGGCATGTCTTCAACAGGGTTGATCTTAGAGATTACACCCTTGTTACCGTGACGACCCGCCATCTTATCACCAGGCTGGATACGACGTTTAACCGCTAGGTAAACTTTAACGATCTTCAGTACGCCAGGTGCTAGATCATCACCTTGTGTGATCTTGCGACGCTTGGTTTCAAACTTCTTATCGAAGTCTGCACGTAGCTCGTCATACTGCTCTGCTAGTTGCTCTAGCTGAGTCTGTAGAGCATCGTCTTCAAGCGTCAGTTCTAGCCACTTCTTGCGATCGATAGCATCTAGTTTCGCTTCAGTGTAACCACCGTCGATAAGTACAGCTTTAACACGGTTTAGAAGGCCACCCTCAAGAATCTGGAATTCTTCAGTAAGGTCTTTCTTCGCTTCTTTAAGCTGCATCTGTTCAATTTCAAGTGCACGTTTGTCTTTTTCAACACCGTCACGAGTAAATACTTGAACGTCGATGATAGTACCTGAAACAGAGTTTGGTACGCGTAGAGACGTATCTTTAACGTCTGACGCTTTCTCACCGAAGATAGCACGTAGTAGCTTCTCTTCAGGAGTTAGCTGAGTTTCACCTTTAGGCGTTACTTTACCTACAAGGATGTCACCGCCTTTCACTTCCGCACCGATGTAAACGATACCTGACTCGTCTAGTTTAGACAGAGCAGACTCACCTACGTTTGGAATATCAGCGGTGATCTCTTCAGCACCAAGCTTAGTATCACGCGCCACACAAGATAGTTCTTGAATGTGGATAGTCGTGAAACGGTCTTCTTGAACTACGCGCTCAGATACTAAGATCGAGTCTTCGAAGTTGTAGCCGTTCCAAGGCATGAACGCGATACGCATGTTCTGACCAAGAGCAAGTTCACCAAGGTCTGTTGAAGGACCATCAGCAAGAACGTCACCACGTGCAACAGGTTCACCAGGCATCACACATGGACGCTGGTTGATACACGTATTTTGGTTAGAACGAGTGTATTTAGTTAGGTTGTAGATATCGATACCTGCTTCACCAGGGATCAACTCTTCTTCGTTCACTTTAACAACGATACGAGAAGCATCTACAGACTGGATTACACCACCACGTTTCGCTACCGCAGTAACACCAGAGTCAACTGCGATGTTACGCTCAATACCAGTACCAACTAGAGGCTTATCAGCTTTAAGAGTTGGAACTGCCTGACGCTGCATGTTCGCACCCATCAATGCACGGTTCGCATCATCGTGTTCTAGGAACGGGATAAGCGATGCAGCGATAGATACAACCTGGTTAGTTGCAACGTCCATGTAGTCAACATGTTCGCGTGGGTGTAGACCAGATTCACCTTTCTGACGAGCTGTGATTAGCTCTTCAGCAAATGTGGCTTCTTCAGTAAGAACAGTGTTCGCCTGAGCGATAACGTACTGACCTTCTTGAATAGCAGATAGGTAATCTACTTCGTCTGTTACTACGCCATCTACAACACGACGGTATGGAGTCTCTAGGAAACCGTACTCGTTACAACGCGCAAACGCAGATAGAGAGTTGATCAGACCGATGTTTGGACCTTCAGGTGTTTCGATAGGACATAGACGACCGTAGTGAGTTACGTGTACGTCACGTACTTCGAAGCCAGCACGTTCACGAGTTAGACCGCCAGGACCCAACGCAGAAATACGACGCTTGTGCGTTACTTCTGATAATGGGTTGTTTTGGTCCATGAACTGAGATAGCTGAGAAGAGCCAAAGAATTCTTTAACCGCAGCAGAGATCGGCTTAGCATTGATTAGATCTTGAGGCATGATTGCATCAAGGTCACCAAGGCTTAGACGCTCTTTAACAGCACGTTCAACACGTACTAGACCAACGCGGAATTGGTTTTCTGCCATTTCACCAACAGAACGGATACGACGGTTACCTAGGTGGTCGATATCGTCCACTTCACCGATGCCGTTACGGATAGCGATAAGCTTCTTCATCACTTCGATGATATCAGTTTCATCAAGTGTGCCTTGCTCTTGAGCATCTTCACGTTCGATAGAGCTGTTGAACTTCATACGACCAACAGTCGATAGATCGTAACGCTCTTCAGAGAAGAATAGGCTTTCGAATAGTGCTTCAGCAGCTTCTTTCGTTGGTGGCTCGCCAGGGCGCATCATGCGGTAGATTTCTACCAGCGAAGAAATACGATCAACAGTGCTGTCGATACGTAGTGTCTCTGACATGAATGGGCCGTGGTCTAGATCGTTCGTGAATAGAACAGATAGAGCTTTATGGCCAGCTTGAGAAAGGTTAGCTAGAGCTTCTAGGCTGATCTCTTGGTTTGCACCAACAATGATCTCACCGGTTGCTTCGTTGATGTAATCTTTCGATGCAACTTTACCAACGATGTACTCTACAGGTACTTCGATGTGGTCAATGCTGTCTTTTTCAAGTTGACGGATATGACGTGCAGTCACACGACGGCCAGTCTCAACGTAAACCTTACCGTTAGCTTCGATATCGAACGACGCAGTTTCACCACGTAGACGATCAGGAACAAGCTCCATTAGAAGAGTTTGATCTTTAACTTCGAAGTTCACCTTCTCAAAGAAGATGTCCAGGATCTCTTCAGTCGTCTTACCTAGTGCGCGAAGAATGATAGATGCTGGTAGCTTACGACGGCGGTCAATACGTACGTATAGGTTATCCTTAGGATCAAACTCGAAATCAAGCCATGAACCACGGTAAGGAATAACACGTGCATTGTATAGAACTTTACCTGATGAGTGGGTCTTACCCTTATCGCTGTCGAAGAATACGCCAGGACTTCTGTGCAGCTGGGATACGATAACCCTCTCGGTACCATTGATAACGAAGGTACCATTGTCTGTCATAAGCGGAATTTCGCCCATATAGACTTCTTGTTCTTTAATGTCTTTTACAGTACCTGCTGGCGCGTCTTTATCAAAAATAACTAGACGTAGTTTTACGCGTAGTGGCTTTGAATAAGTTACGCCGCGGATTTGACATTCTTTAACGTCAAAAACTGGCTCACCAAGACGGTAGCTAACGTATTGCAGCTCGGAATTGCCGTTGTAGCTCTGAATCGGAAATACAGAACGGAAAGCAGCTTCAAGACCGTATTGACCTTCAGGATCCTGTTCGATAAATTTCTCGAACGAATCGAGCTGGATCGATAGCAGGTATGGAATGTCCAACACTTGTGGACGAGTACCAAAGTCCTTACGGATGCGCTTTTTCTCGGTATAAGAGTAAACCATGGGGTTCCTCAGCTCGCTGATAAGTGACCCAAACTGCCTCTGGTAGTATGAGACAGTGACTAAATATCTGTTTGAGTGTAGTAGCGTTTCATTAAGAGCTAATGAAGCGTTTTTTGCTTGAAGTATGGGTGCTCAAACAGCGGAAAAATCACCCAACCCCTACAGCGCAAAAAGGCCGGTGGTTATAAAACCACCAGCCATTAGCCGTTAGGCTAAGAAGCTAAGTAATAATTACTTAACAGCAACTACTGCGCCAGCTTCTTCTAGCTGAGCTTTAAGAGCGTCAGCTTCTGCCTTCTCAACACCTTCTTTAAGAGGTGCTGGAGCGCCGTCTACAAGAGCTTTAGCTTCTTTAAGACCTAGGCCAGTTGCGCCACGTACTGCTTTGATAACAGCAACTTTGTTAGCGCCTGCAGATTCTAGGATTACGTCGAACTCAGTTTGCTCAGCAGCAGCTTCGCCAGCTGCAGCGCCACCAGCTACAACAGCAGCTGCAGCAGAAACGCCGAATTTCTCTTCCATCGCTTCGATTAGTTCAACAACTTGCATTACAGACATTTCTGCAACTGCGTCTAGGATTTGCTCGTTAGTAATAGACATAACAATTCTCTTTTAAATCAACAATAAGTTTATTAAGCAACCAGAAAAAAGCAAGGCTTACGCCGCAGCTTCTTCTTTTTGATCGCGGATAGCAGCGAATGTACGTACCAGCTTGCCAGCAGAAGCTTCTTTCATGCACATCATTAGGCGTGCGATTGCTTCGTCGTAAGTTGGTAGTGTCGCTAGTACTTCAGCGTCAGTTAGCGCGCCTTCAAATGCAGCAGCTTTGATCTCGAAGTTTTTGTTCTCTTTAGCGAAGTCTTTGAAAAGACGCGCTGCAGCACCTGGGTGCTCGTTAGAGAATGCGATTAGAGTAGGACCAGTGAATGTCTCTGTTAGACACTCATAGCTAGTACCTTCTACCGCACGACGCATCAGCGTGTTACGAACAACTTTCAGGTAAACGCCCGCTTCACGAGCTTGTTTACGTAGAGAAGTCATTGCGCCCACTTCAACGCCACGAGAGTCAGCTACAACTGCAGAAAGTGCACCACTGGCAGCTTCGTTGACTTCAGCAACAATTGCTTTTTTGTCTTGAAGGTTTAAAGCCATCTTGGATTAACTCCTGGTTGTCGTTACACCACTCACTATTATCACAACAGTGAGAGCTTAAAAGGTGCTTCCCAGAAGAAAGGTAACTATTTACATAGAGCTTTCTGTCAGTTCGGGCACCATCTACGTAGGATGATTAAGTTTGACAAGTCAAACACCTACGGTCTTGGACGGAGACTGGGTCATAATTCACAACAAATTCTAGAAGAATTTAATGAACCAAAGTTCAGCCCCAACCACAAATATTAGGCGCAGAATTATACATTAATTTCGCGCCTAATCAAATCAATTATGCTTGAGTGTTCAGGCTACCCTGATCAACAGCAACACCAGCACCCATAGTAGTAGAGATGCTTACTTTCTGCAGGTAAGTACCTTTAGCAGAAGATGGCTTAGCTTTCTTCAGAGCAACTAGAAGAGCTTCTAGGTTCTCTTTGATCTGCTCAGCAGAGAAG
The DNA here is from genome assembly GCF_036533795.1 of Vibrio sp. M250220. Classification (NCBI taxonomy): domain Bacteria; kingdom Pseudomonadati; phylum Pseudomonadota; class Gammaproteobacteria; order Vibrionales; family Vibrionaceae; genus Vibrio; species Vibrio sp. M250220. Next base: position 44,228 of record NZ_JATABI010000033.1, read on the forward strand.
TTTGCTTTACCGATAGTAGTGTGGATGATGCCGTTTTTGTCGTTACGGTAACGAACCTGACCAGCTTTAGCGTTCTTAACAGCTTCAGCAACGTTAGGAGTTACAGTACCAACTTTAGGGTTTGGCATTAGACCGCGAGGACCTAGGATAGTACCTAGTTGACCTACAACGCGCATTGCATCTGGAGAAGCAACAACTACGTCAAAGTTCATTTCGCCTTTCTTAACTTGCTCAGCAAGATCTTCCATACCAACGATGTCTGCGCCAGCTTCTTTAGCTGCTTCAGCGTTTGCACCTTGAGTGAACACTGCAACGCGGATGTCGCGGCCAGTACCGTGTGGTAGTACAGTTGCACCACGTACGTTTTGGTCAGATTTACGAGCATCAATGCCTAGGTTAACAGCAACGTCTACAGACTCAACGAATTTAGCAGTTGCTAGTTCTTGAAGAAGAGCTACAGCTTCGTTGATTTCGTATTCTTTAGTCGCGTCAACTTTGTCGCGGATTACGCGCATGCGCTTAGTTAGTTTAGCCATCTTATTAACCCTCTACCACTAGGCCCATTGAACGAGCAGTACCAGCGATTGAACGCTTCATTGCTTCGATGTCAGCACCAGTCATGTCAGCAGCTTTAGCTTCTGCGATTTCTTGGATTTGAGCTTCAGTTACAGTGCCCACTTTTTCAGTGTTTGGACGGCCTGAACCAGACTTAACGCCAGCAGCTTTCTTAAGAAGAACAGCAGCAGGTGGAGTCTTAGTGATGAACGTGAAAGAACGATCGCTGTATACAGTGATAACTACTGGAGTAGGTAGACCTTTCTCTAGAGATTCTGTTTTCGCGTTGAACGCTTTACAGAATTCCATGATGTTAACACCGTGTTGACCTAGTGCAGGACCAACTGGTGGACTTGGGTTTGCCATACCAGCAGCAACTTGTAGCTTGATGTAAGCTTCAACTTTCTTAGCCATGATTATTCCTAATTTTGGGTACAAGCGCTAATCGACCGATCAGCTCCCCGTTGATACAAATTCTTTTTATTTCGCTCAAAACTTAAGCTTCGATTGAAATAATACTTAAGCTTCGATTGAAATAATAAGGCGCGAGATTATAGTAATAATTCGCGCCTTATACAAGCCTAAAAAGGTGATTTTTTATACTCTACAAATCAGAGTATTAGTCCAGTTTTTCAACCTGACCAAATTCAAGCTCAACTGGTGTCGCACGACCAAAGATCGATACAGACACTTTCAGGCGGCTCTTCTCGTAATCCACTTCTTCAACTGTACCGTTGAAGTCAGCAAATGGACCGTCTGTAACACGTACAACTTCACCCGCTTCGTACATAGTACGTGGGCGAGGAGCTTCACTTGCTTTCTCTAGACGGTTAAGAATCGCATCAGCTTCTTTATCAGTGATAGGAGCTGGACGATCAGAGGTACCACCAATGAAGCCCATGACACGCGGCACACTGCGTACTAAGTGCCATGATTCATCGTTCATGATCATCTGAACTAGGACGTAACCAGGGAAGAACTTGCGCTCAGACTTACGACGCTGACCTGCACGCATTTCCACTACTTCTTCAGTAGGGACTAGAACTTCACCAAACAGCTCTTCCATGCTGTGCATTTTGATATGCTCACGAAGAGATTGGGCTACACGGCCTTCAAATCCAGAGAAGGCTTGAACCACATACCAGCGTTTTTTTGGAGCTTCACTCATGAATTAAAACCCTCTATACCCCAGTTGCTAGAGCGACAAGACGAACCATGATGCCGTCAATGCCCCAAAGCACTAGAGCCATTACAATACTTACAGCTAAAACGATTAAAGTAGTTTGCATAGTTTCTTGGCGAGTAGGCCAAACCACTTTGCGTACTTCCATACGCGACTCTTTTGCAAACTCAATCGCAGCTTTACCCTTAGTTGTTGTAGCAGCAACACCAAGTGCCGCAGCGATTAATACAACAACTCCTGCAGCACGAATTACTACAGACATTTCACCATACAGGTAATTACCCACAACAGCGGCAGCTAACAGAGCGAAAGTGACAATCCACTTAAAGATATCTGCGCCATTTGAGCTATCAGGAGTTTCAGCATTATTTGCTTTCATAAAACCAACCTGTCTAAGTCTTAATATAGACGACAACAACCCCGCTGTTGCAGGGCAAATCCATTAAACGGCAATCTAACTAGATTGACGCACGCTTTTATTGATTGAGAAGCAACACCTCAATCAAAAAATCCTGCTTACATGTCTGTTTTCATAACAATGCAACAGACATTTTGTATAGTGCAGAAAAAGGGCATCAAATGATGCCCTTTTTGCTACTGGTTCGTCAAATCTTATTCCAAGATTTTCCGAAGACTTTAGCTAATTCGTTAGAATTAAGCGAAGATCTTAGCAACAACACCAGCACCAACTGTACGGCCACCTTCGCGGATCGCGAAACGTAGACCTTCGTCCATCGCGATTGGAGCGATTAGCTCTACAGTCATCTTGATGTTATCGCCTGGCATTACCATTTCTACGCTTCGCTAGTACTTGACCACGTTCTACTTCATCACGCTTAGTACCACGTAGAAGTGCACCAACGTTCTCACCCGCACGACCTTCGTCTAGAAGCTTACGGAACATCTCAACACCAGTACATGTTGTTGTGATTGTCTCTTTGATACCTACGATAGCAACTTCGTCACCTACGTTTAGGATACCGCGCTCGATACGGCCAGTTACTACTGTACCACGACCTTGGATTGAGAATACGTCTTCGATTGGCATTAGGAACGGCATGTCTACTGCACGCTCTGGCTCTGGGATGTAGTTGTCTAGCGCTTCTGCTAGTTCAATGATCTTAGCTTCCCATTGCTCTTCGCCGTTTAGTGCGCCTAGAGCTGAACCTTGGATTACTGGTAGATCATCACCTGGGAAGTCGTACTCAGATAGAAGTTCACGAACTTCCATTTCTACTAGCTCTAGAAGCTCTTCATCGTCAACCATGTCACATTTGTTCATGAATACGATGATGTAAGGGATACCAACCTGACGGCCTAGTAGGATGTGCTCACGAGTTTGTGGCATTGGGCCATCTGTCGCAGCAACAACTAGGATACCACCGTCCATCTGTGCAGCACCTGTGATCATGTTTTTAACATAGTCAGCGTGTCCTGGACAGTCTACGTGTGCGTAGTGGCGAGTTGGAGTGTCGTACTCAACGTGAGAAGTTGAGATTGTGATACCGCGCTCACGCTCTTCTGGAGCGTTATCGATAGATGCGAAGTCTTTCGCTTCACCGCCGTACACTTTAGC